>NZ_LWGG01000255.1:0-22397 GCF_001635365.1 Oleiphilus sp. HI0128
AATCGAAGATTAAACTTAATAGATAGATGATTAATAAGCAATTTCCTGTCAATGAACTATTATTCATTTAACTAATGTAAGTTGTGAGCTTTGTTGATTGAAATGGCGGAAAATAATAATGAAGGTTATTGATACCACAAGTAAGAAAAAATTCATTTCCCAGATTAAAGACTCTGTTAAGGATAAGTTAGGTGTCAAACAGGGAGCGTTGGTTACCCAGTTTGTCGACCAGCTTTTCGCAAGCACGTTTATAGAGGAATTCGAAGACCGTAGAGTCTCGGATATGCTCGGCCTTGTTATGTCGGCATGGAAGTTTTCTTCATCGCACAAAGGTACAAAGGCGAAAATTGAGGTTTTTAACCCGAACCTTGAAGACCATAATTGGCAGTCACCCCATACTGTACTCGTGGTGCTTCAAGAAAACATGCCGTTTATTGTCGATTCGATCAGGCTAATCCTTTCTAATCGCATGGTCAAAATTCATAGTATTCAGTATGCAAATATCCGTTGCGAACGAGCAAAAAATGGTGATATTGAATCCCTTAAAAGTGGTGCCGCCGCAAAAGAATCAACCTGCAATGATGAAGCGCTTATATTTATCGAGATAGATCGGCATAGCGATTCAGCGTCTCAGAAGTCTTTGCTAAAGGCTATCAATGAAGTGATGTCAGACGTTTCAACGATGGTTGGCGACTATGAAAATATGCTTACCAAGAAACAGAGCTTGATAGAAAACCTAACCGAAAAGAATTATAAAACTATTGCGCCTGAAGACATTGAAGAGGGGCGCGAGTTTTTACGCTGGATGGGGGATGAACGCTTCATCTTCTTGGGTTGTGTAGATTATGACCTAAAGAAAGAGGGAAGAAGTGAAAGTTTCGACCTCGTTAAAGGAAGCGGCCTGGGGCTGGTTCATCGCTTTGTAGATTTTATCGAAAAGTCAGAACTGAACAAGTTGCCAAAAGCCTCTAAGCAACAAATTTTCGGTAGCAATTTGTTCTTTTTCTCAAAGGCTTCTCAGCGGTCCTCCGTTCATCGACCTGTTTATCCAGAGTGTGTTGGTGTAAAGCGTTTTGATAAAGATGGCAATTTAGCCGGTATCTGTTGTTTTATTGGCCTATACACCGCAAAAATGTATTCTGAATCGCCTGCAAACATTCCTTTGTTGCGGAATAAAATCAGCTACGTTTCTGAAAACTCGGGTTTAAATATACGGGACTATCGGGGCAAGGAGCTTCTGCAGTCTCTGATAGTTTTTCCACGGGAGGATCTGTTCCAGATTGATAAGGATGAGTTGCTCGACGTTATTATGGGAACCCTTTATATACAGGAGCGAAAGCAGACAAGGCTATTTATAAGAGAGGATATTTTTAGCCAGTTTGTCTCATGTTTGGCTTATGTCCCAAGAGAAATCTATAGCACGGATATTCGCCTTAAAATTCAGCGAATTTTACAAGATAGTTTAGGTGCTGCTGATACTGACTTTAATACATTTATATCTGAGTCAGTGCTTGCGCGAACCCATATTAACTTGCGTGTTGAACATTTTGACCGAAGTGCGTTTAACGTTGCTGACATTGAAGAGAAAATTGTTGCTGTAGCTCAGTCTTGGGAAGACGATCTAGAGCAATCTTTGTTTGATGCTTACGGCGAAGAGAAAGCAAATACTTATATCAACCGTTATAGATCCGCTTTTTCATCAAGTTATCGAGAAGAGTTTTCGCCTCGAAGAGCTGCGGTCGATATCGAGAATATAGAAAAGGTAAAAACTGAAAATACGATTGGTATGAGTTTTTATCGAACGATAGAAGAAAATGAAAAAGTCGTTCACTTTAAGCTTTTTCATGCTGATCAACCGATCCCATTGTCTGATGTCATGCCTATCTTCGAAAATATGGGGCTGAGAGTTATCGGTGAGAACCCTTACGAAAGTATTGATCGTGAAGGAGCTACGGTGTGGTTACATGATTTTATGTTGACGACAAGCGATCAGAAGCCAATTGATATTTCGAAGATTCGTGATAATTTCGAAGAGCTATTTATCAAAGTGTGGCAGGGAGACGCAGAGAATGACCGATTTAATAGGTTAATAATCAGTGCCTATATGAATTGGCGTCAAATCGCGATGCTACGATCTTACTCCCGTTATATGCAACAGATTCGCGTTAGCAACTCTCAAGAGTTTATTTCTAATACGGTGGTGTCAAACGTAGAAATCACGGCCTTGCTTAGCGACTATTTTGAACACCGTTTTAAACCCGGTGCAAACGCTTTATCTGCAAAGAATCTAAAGCTGCTAGATAAGATAGAAGAAAACTTTTACAAGGCGCTAAACAATGTACATAACCTGACCGAAGACAAGATTCTGCGTTTATATCTTGATTTGATCAAAGCAACGATGCGTACAAACTTCTATCAGCACGATAGCGGTGGTGCGGATAAAAGTTATATTTCGTATAAGTTGCAGCCGCGTTTAATTCCAAACGTTCCTTTGCCCGTTCCAATGTATGAGATATTTGTTTATTCGCCCAGGGTTGAAGGGGTTCATTTGCGTGGGGGGAAGGTTGCTCGTGGTGGCTTGCGTTGGTCTGATCGTTATGAAGATTATCGCACTGAAGTTTTAGGCTTGGTTAAGGCTCAGCAAGTTAAGAATGCTGTTATCGTTCCGGTTGGTGCGAAGGGCGGCTTCGTTGCTAAGAATTTTCCAAGCGACCGGAAAGGCTTCATCGCTGAAGGGATTGCGTGTTACCAAACCTTTATTACCGGAATGCTTAATGTAACCGATAACCTGGTTAATGGTGAAGTGGTTAAGCCGACCGAAGTCGTATGTCATGATGATGACGATTATTACCTCGTAGTTGCCGCGGATAAAGGCACAGCAACCTTCTCTGATATTGCGAATGAGATATCTTTGGAGAAGGGGCATTGGCTTGGTGATGCCTTTGCTTCGGGTGGTAGTCACGGCTACGACCACAAGAAAATGGGGATCACTGCAAAAGGCGCTTGGGTATCAGTTCAGCGCCATTTCAGAGAGCTAGGTCTTAATACGCAAACAACGCCATTCACTGCAATTGGTATCGGTGATATGGCAGGCGATGTTTTCGGAAATGGCATGCTGCTATCCAAGCATACCAAGCTAGTAGCGGCATTTAACCATATGCACATTTTCTTTGATCCTGATCCGGACCCTTCAACAAGCTTTTCAGAGAGAAAGCGCTTGTTTGAACTGCAGGGCTCTACCTGGGATGACTATAACAAAGAACTGATTTCTGAAGGTGGCGGTATTTATTCACGTTCCTCTAAGTCTATTGAACTTTCGAAGCAAATGCAGGACTTTATCGGTACAAAGGAAACGCGCCTGGCTCCAAATGATTTGATAAATCGAATACTAAAGGCAGAGGTTGACCTGCTTTGGTTTGGCGGCATTGGCACCTATATTATGTCGAGCAAGGAAACTCACGCGGATGTGGGTGATAAGGCTAATGATGTATTACGTATCACCGGTAAAGAGCTAAAAGCCAAAGTAGTCGGTGAGGGCGGAAATTTGGGTATGACCCAGCTTTCTCGTATTGAGTATGCTCAGAGTGGCGGGCAATTAAATACAGACTTTATCGATAACGCGGCTGGCGTAGACTGCTCAGATCATGAAGTGAATATAAAGATCCTCTTGAATGATATATTGCTGAATGGAGACTTAACTGAGAAGCAAAGAAATAAACTGTTAGCAGACATGACGGATAGCGTGTCTGATCTCGTTTTAAAAAATAACTACCGTCAAACACAAGCAATTAGTATAGCGCTTAAAGATGCGATGCCAAGAATGGAAGAGTATCGACGTCTGATCAATGCAATGGAAGCATCAGGAAAGCTGAATCGTGAACTTGAGTTCCTGCCTTGTGATGACGATATCACTGAGCGAAAGTCTCTAGATATGGGGCTAACAAGACCCGAGTTATCAGTACTTATCTCCTATGTAAAAGGTGACCTTAAAGAAGAGCTTATTAACTCGAACCTTCCTGATGATGACCACTTGAGTGATGAAATTGAGGTCGCCTTCCCACAACAGATAGTCAAGAAATACGGTGCTCAACTTCATGATCATCGCTTAAGAAGAGAGATCATATCAACGCAGGTTGCTAACGATATGGTCAATCATATGGGGATTACATTCGTTGAGCGGTTAAAGCAATCAACAGGTGCAAGCTCCTCTTCAGTTGCTTTGGCTTATATTATCGCGCGTGATGTATTTGACCTTGAAAATATTTGGGGGCAAATAGAGGATCTTGATTACCTTATTTCCAGTGACCTCCAGTACAGTATGATGGCTGAGTTAATGAGTTTAATGCGCAGAGCATGTCGCTGGCTGATCAGAAATCGTCGCAGTGAATTAAACGTTACTGAGAATATGGACCGTTTCAAAACTGGTATAGCCAAGATTGCTAAATCGTTACCAAGTTACCTGACTGGCGCATCTGCCCAGTTATGGCAAGATAAGTTTGATAGCCTGGTCGAGCAAGGTGTGCCGGAAAAGCTCGCAGGTATTGTCGCTGGGGCCAGTCATTTGTATTCTGCGCTTGGGATTATAGAGGCGCAGGAAGAGGGTGATGGCTCTCTGGATCAGGTTGCCAAAATTTACTACTTACTGGGCAATCGCTTAGAGCTAACTTGGTTCTCCTACCAAATTAACGCACTTACGCCTTTAACTCACTGGCAAGCACTAGCGCGTGAAGCTTTCAGAGAAGATCTAGACTGGCAGCAGCGTGCTTTAACTGTCGGTTTGTTGAAGTTGAATGATGCCCCGAAAGACATAAATAAACGTGTCGATTTATGGATGGAGCAGCATGATGAGCTTGTGGCGCGATGGCGTCAGATGCTCACTGAATTCAAAGCTACCGAAGATGCAGAGTTTTCAATGTATTCAGTTGCGTTGCGAGAGTTGCTGGACCTTGCCCAGAGTACGGTTCACTCGGCCTCCCAGGCTTCATAATATTATTACCCTATTGTTCAAGTTTTATTTGCTCAATAGGGTAATTTAAGCGAGAATGGCGGCTTTTTTAGATCATCTTTCGGGAGAAATTTAATGCCGTCACGTCGTGAACTAGCAAATGCCATTCGTGCGTTAAGTATGGATGCAGTTCAAAAAGCAAAGTCTGGCCATCCTGGCGCGCCAATGGGAATGGCTGATATTGCTGAAGTGTTATGGAACGGCCACTTACAGCATACCCCTCAGAACCCGTCTTGGCCAAATCGCGATCGATTTATATTGTCCAACGGCCACGGTTCAATGCTTATCTATTCTTTGCTGCACTTAAGCGGTTATGATCTGGGTATTGAAGATCTTAAAAACTTCCGACAGCTACATTCTAAAACGCCAGGTCACCCTGAATACGGATACACACCCGGAGTTGAAACTACCACTGGCCCTCTTGGTCAAGGTATTTCTAATGCGGTGGGTATGGCGATAGCCGAAAAGTCACTTGCTGCGCAATTTAACCGTGAAGGTCATAATATCGTTGATCATTACACCTATACATTTGCTGGTGATGGCTGTTTGATGGAAGGTATTTCCCACGAAGTGTGTTCTTTAGCAGGTACGCTTGGCTTGGGTAAATTGGTACTTTTTTATGATGATAACGGCATTTCAATAGACGGTGAAGTCGAAGGTTGGTTCTCTGACGATACACCTAAGCGCTTCGAGTCTTATAACTGGCAAGTTATTCCTAATGTAGATGGTCATGATGCTGATGCCATCGAGGCGGCCATTAAAGAAGCTAAAAGTAATACTACTCAGCCAACTATTATTTGCTGTAAAACAGTAATAGGTTTTGGTTCGCCAAATAAAGAAGGTAAAGAAGATTGTCACGGTGCTCCGTTGGGTGATGATGAAATTGCTGCAACTCGTGAGCGCTTAGGCTGGGCTCATGGTGCTTTTGAAATTCCCGAAGATATATATAATGGCTGGAATGCTCGTGAAGCGGGTTCCAAGGCTGAGAAAGATTGGTCTGCTCGTTTTGATGCATACGCAGAGGTATATCCAGAACTTGCTAGCGAATTCAATCGTCGTTTAGCTGGTGAGCTTCCAGAAGATTTTGCTAAACAAGCAGATCAATACATTAATCAGTTGCAAGAAGATGGTGCAACGATTGCCAGCCGAAAGGCATCGCAGAATTCCTTGAACCAGTTTGGTCCAATGCTTCCTGAATTAATGGGGGGCTCTGCTGATCTTGCTGCGTCTAACCTGACTTTATGGAGTGGCTGTAAGGGCTTGGAAGCTAATGATGCGGCCGGTAACTATATTTATTACGGCGTTCGTGAATTCGGTATGGCTGCGATTATGAATGGCATCGCCTTACACGGCGGATTTGTTCCTTACGGTGCTACTTTCTTAATCTTTATGGAATACGCACGCAATGCTGTACGTATGTCTGCACTCATGAAGCAGCGTGCTATCTATGTATTTACACATGATTCTATTGGTCTGGGCGAAGATGGCCCAACTCATCAGCCGGTCGAGCAGATTTCAAGTTTGCGTCTAACGCCTAACATGAACTGCTGGAGGCCTTGTGATACGGTTGAGTCAGCCGTGTCGTGGAAGCATTCCCTTGAGCGTGCCGATGGCCCATCTTCATTGATTTTCTCGCGGCAAAACCTAGTTCACCAAGAGCGAAGTAAAGAGCAAGTTGCAAATATTGAGCGTGGTGGTTACATCTTGAAAGACTGTGAAGGCTTGCCAGATTTGATTCTGATCGCTACAGGTTCTGAAGTAGGATTGGCAGTTGCTGCTGCAGACGAACTTACTAAGCGTGAAGTTAATGTCCGAGTTGTTTCTATGCCTTGTACTGATGTTTTTGATCAGCAAGATATCGAATATCGCCTGTCTGTTTTACCTCTTGAGGTTCCTGCGCGTATTGCTATTGAGGCAGCGATCGCCGATTACTGGTACAAGTATGTGGGTATTGACGGACGAGTGATCGGCATGAATAGTTTTGGCGAGTCTGCACCTGCAGGACAGTTGTTTGAGGAGTTCGGCTTCACTGTTGATAACATCCTAAATGTTGCCGAAGATTTGCTATAAATGCACGACCTTATAGTGAGCCTTGAAGGTATCGGACGCTCTGAATGACTTATCGTGTCGCAATTAATGGCTATGGTCGTATTGGGCAGTCTTTGTTGCGTGCTAGCTATGAACGGTCGAAAGGCCGTTCTGTTGGTGACGATTCGATAAAGTTTGTCGCTATTAATGAGCTTGCAGATGCTGATACGATTGCTTATTTGACCCGGTACGACACGACATTTGGTAGATTCCCGCTTTCAGTTGATGTCCAGGGTGACTCGAAGATGGTTGTCGGGAACGACCTAATTGCCTTAACACGTTTTTCGCAACCTAGCATGCTTCCTTGGGAGGATCTGGGTATAGATTTAGTCATGGAGTGTACTGGTCGCTTTAGTTCTCTTAAGCAGGTTTCCGGTCATTTGGAGTCTGGTGCCGGGCGCGTGCTTGTTTCTCAACCAGGTGATGAAAGCTTCGATAAGACAGTGATCTATGGTGTAAATCATTTTGGCTTAGATAGTGGCGACATAATCGCCTCGTGTGCGTCATGTACTAGTAATGCTGTTGTGCCAGTATTGAGTGCTATAGATGAACGCTTCGGTATTGTAGCTGGTTCGCTTACCACTATTCACTCCGCTATGAATGATCAGCCAACGATCGATGCCTATCATCATCAGGATCTTAGGCGTACTCGAAGCTCGATGAACAATGTGGTTCCCGTCGACACAGGTTTGGCGAAAGGTGTTGAGCGTATTTTGCCTGACTTGAAAGGTAAATTAACTGCGACTGCTATGCGAGTCCCTACGATTAATGTTTCAGCGATAGAGTTATCGTTGTATGTAGATATGGCCGTTAATACTAATGATGTGAACGCATTGTTAGCCGAAAAGGCTGGTGCCGATAAATTTGGTATTTTCCACTACACCGAAGAGCCGTTAGCGTCGAGTGATTTTGTTGGTGATACTCACTCAACAATTGTTGATGGTAGTCAGACAAGAGTGAGTGGCGGACGTTTGATCAAGGTTTTGACTTGGTTTGATAATGAATGGGCATACGCAAACCGTATGCTCGATGTTGCTAGATATTGGCTTGCAAAGTGACTTTTTGCAGGGCCGCAATGTTATATGGGAGATTATATGTCTGTTCTTAAAATGATGGATCTCGACCTTAAAGGAAAGAGGGTTTTGATTCGCGAAGATTTGAATGTTCCAGTTAAAGATGGAAAGGTAACGAGTGATGCACGTATTCGAGCGTCATTGCCTACAATCAAGCATGCTATGGAAGCCGGCGCTAAAGTAATGCTTATGTCTCATTTGGGTCGACCAACTGAGGGTGAGTATGATGAGGCTTTTTCACTGGCGCCCGTTGCTAGTCATATGTCCGATCTGCTCGGTAAAGATATTCCAGTACTAAAAGATTGGCAGGATACAGACGGTCTGAATGACGGCGACGTTGTGTTATTTGAAAATGTTAGATTTAACGTTGGTGAAAAGAAAGATGATGAGGCTTTGTCAAAGGCCTATGCAAAGCTTTGTGATATTTATGTGATGGATGCTTTCGGAACCGCTCATCGCGCACAAGCATCTACGCATGGTGTCGGCAAATTTGCCCCTGTTGCCTGCGCAGGCCCTTTGCTTGCTGCTGAACTGGATGCTTTAGGAAAAGCATTAAAAGAACCTAAGCGACCTTTAGTTGCTATTGTTGGTGGTTCCAAAGTCTCCACTAAATTAACAGTGCTTGAGTCACTTTCTGATATTGTTGACCAGCTAATTGTCGGTGGCGGTATTGCTAATACCTTTTTAGCTGCTGATGGCAAGGCTGTTGGTAAGTCTTTGTGTGAGGAAGATTTAATTCCCAAGGCTAAAGCTCTTAGCGAAAAGACTCATATCCCATTGCCTACAGACGTCGTGGTTGGTAGTGAGTTTTCAGAGTCTGCAGTTGCGACAACGAAAAATTCTGATGAGGTAGATGAAGGCGATATGATTTTTGATATCGGCCCGGCAACCTCTGAGAGCTTGGCGGAAATACTGAAAAGTGCGGGTACGATAATTTGGAATGGGCCAGTAGGCGTGTTTGAGTTCGACCAGTTTGGTGCGGGCACTAAAGCGCTATCATTAGCCATCGCTGATAGTGATGCATTCTCAATAGCAGGTGGTGGCGACACCTTGGCTGCTGTCGATAAGTATGAAATCGCAGATAAGGTTTCGTATATTTCTACGGGTGGCGGTGCCTTTTTAGAATTTGTAGAAGGTAAGACTTTACCTGCAGTAGCAATGTTAATAGAGCGCGCAAGCTCATAAATTCAATCCATGTTTTAACCGGAGATAATCATGGCATTAATTAGTATGCGACAACTACTTGATCATGCTGCAGAGTATGACTACGGAGTTCCAGCGTTTAACGTAAATAACCTTGAGCAGATGCGCGCTATTATGGAAGCAGCTGATCAAACAAATAGTCCTGTGATAGTGCAGGCTTCAGCCGGTGCTCGTAAATATGCCGGAGCACCTTTTTTGCGTCATCTTATTTTGGCGGCTATCGAAGAATTCCCGCACATTCCTGTTTGTATGCATCAGGACCACGGTACTTCTCCAGCAGTTTGCCAGCGCTCGATTCAACTTGGGTTTTCTTCAGTGATGATGGATGGTTCGCTGATGGACGATGGCAAAACACCTTCCAGCTACGAATATAACGTTGACGTCACAAAGCGCACTGTTGAAATGGCGCATGCTTGCGGTGTTTCTGTTGAAGGTGAGCTTGGCTGTTTGGGGTCTTTAGAAACTGGCCAGGCAGGTGAAGAAGATGGTGTTGGTGCTGAAGGTACACTTAGTCACGATCAGATGTTAACTGATCCAGAAGAGGCAGCAGATTTTGTTAAGCAAACTGGTGTTGATGCGTTAGCGATTGCATGTGGTACAAGCCATGGCGCGTATAAGTTCACGCGTCCACCTACTGGTGATATTTTGGCTATTGACCGTATTAAAGCGATAAATGAACGTATTCCTGGTACGCACCTGGTAATGCATGGTTCATCCTCTGTACCTCAAGAATGGCTTGCTGTTATTAACGAGTACGGCGGCGAAATTCCTGAAACCTATGGTGTCCCTGTAGAGCAGATTGTAGAGGGCATAAAATATGGCGTTCGTAAGGTAAATATTGATACCGATCTACGTCTGGCTTCTACTGGTGCTGTGCGTCGCTTTATGGCACAGAATCCAGCAGAATTCGACCCTAGAAAGTATCTAAAAGAAACTGTAAGTGCGATGAAAGAAATTGTAGTTGCTCGATACGAAGCGTTCGGAACAGCTGGTCGTGCTGATAAGATTAAGGCTCAAAGTCTTGATTCAATGTTTGCACAGTACCAAGACGGTTCTTTGGCTCCGAAGATATCTTAACCTTGGTAAGGGCCTGAATTTATTCAGGCCTTTTTTCTCATTGCGTTTAAAAAAGCCCTCATTAAAACTTTTATACTCAAACTGTCCAATATTTTCTAAGCGAAGCTGTTACTTGTCGCACAATCTTGGAAGTAAACCATAGAGCGTTCATCTGGTACATGGTATAAATGCCTGATTCATTTCTACTATTGTATTTATATGGAGTTTAAATGCACTCTCACTACCTAAGAGCCGGGAAAAATAAACTAATACTCCTGGTTGTTATTTTTCTTTCGGGCCTTTCTGCCTGTGATAGCGATGGTACTCGTAGTCTGCCTGAGGCTGCCACCGATACTACTGCACCGACTATTGTTCGCATCACTCCTGATTCTGAAGAGATAAGCTACGGCGTGGACTTAAATCCAACTGTGTTATTTAGTGAGAAAATGAATATAGATTCTTTACTTGATAATCGAGTTGGTATTTATTCTGGTAGTTTCGATCCTGACTCAATTACAGAGCCTGTTGAGCGAGAAATAAATATTTCTCACAGTACTGTCCCTGGGGAGTCAAAAGTACCAGATGAAGAAAGCGGTAAATTGATTGATGTTGACGCTACTGAGTTAACATTAGGGCTGAGTAGTGGTCGTTTTGCCTTACATAACACTTATACTCTTCAAGTGGAATCAGACGTACATGATTTAGTGGAAGATGATTTGTCAACAAGTGAGGATGAGCGTAATTTTCTTGAAGGCGGGGAGAGGGTCGCGTTTACGACGGAGTCTGGCGTATGGCACGAGTCCGAAACTCTTAATTTCAAGTACTTGAATGAAGAGGGTACACAGGCAGTCTTTCATCAAGGGGACAGCTTTGAGCCGATTATCCAAAGTAGTCAAAGTGGCACTACTTTATTGGTTTGGAAGCAGAGTGTTGAAGGTGTGACACAGATTTGGGCAAGTCAATATCTAGCGGATCAGGAAGTCTGGGTTCTACCCGGAACTGAGTCTGCTTCACGGCATTGCCGCAAGAATCCTGACTCTCTTGATTCTTCCTGCGTTAACTCATTAAGGTTGGATAGTGCTGGTCTTGGTAGCGTTTACTCTCCAGAAATCGCTATTAATGAGCTGGGGCATGCGGTCGTTATATGGATTCAGCCAAGGTCTCCTGACGCACAGCTGACAGCATGGGTTAACATGTTTGATGGGAATGCATGGAGCGGGCCACGAGATCTTTTAAGTGGGTCTTCTGTTGATGGTGAGGTTAGAAATACCAGTTTTAGCTTAAGTGATTCTGGAGGGGTTGTTGGTGGTTTCATTCAACAAAGCTCTGCCGGTGTTCAGCGTGTAAGGCTGCTTTCTTTTAATTTTATTACCGGGTTTAATGGTTTGGGGTTTGGCGCTCCAATTTATATTGATACAGTATCAGGAGCCGATGTTTTGGGAGACGCCCAAGACCTTGAATTATCTCTTAGTTCCTCAGGTCTTGGTGTGGTGGTGTGGTCACAGGAAGTGTCGGGCTTCGACAGAGTTAGAGCAAGAAGATTCAATGTATCAAGTGATGCAACTCTGAGCAGTGATGAAACACAGTTTGTTGATGTTGTTGGTGCAGAAACACACTTTGCGGTTCAACCTAAACCCTCAATTTCTGATAATGGCGATCTCTACGTTGCTTGGCGTCAATCTTCTGGAGGTCGATATGATCTAATGCTTAATCGTAACGCTAGCGGAGAGTGGGAAGATGCTAAAAAGATTGAATATGATGACTCGGCAAGCGTTAGTGAGTTTACTCTGGCCCACAATAATTTGAACGAGTTATTTGTGGCTTGGTCAATGCTGTTCGACGATGGTGTGAACAGTCTTACAGTTCGTTCTTATCATCCCGGCTCTGGCTTTTCTACTGCTGAAGACATTCCAGTTACTGGATCTGGTTCTGAGAGACCGGTTACCAGCCCTTTACTAAACTTTGACTATGAAGGTAACGGTGTCTTAAGTTGGGTTCAGAATACTTCGTTCCACCCAAAAATCAAGACAAGACAATATTCTAAGTTGTCTAAGGTGTGGCTGAGTGAAAGTACGATTGTTCAAGAGACATCAGGTGCCGAAGTGTTAACCTTGAGGCAAAATGCCTTGCTACGTGACGGCAGAATACTTTCAGTGTGGGGGCTTTCTGATGTTACCGGTGCATCGCTTGGCAGCGCACTGTTTAAAGAATACCTCCCACCTATTGAGTAAGAAAAATCTAGGCTGGCTTGGCAATTTGATTTAGGGAAGTGCTACCGTGAAGACTCCCCCTCCGTGTCTGCCTCCATTTGATAACTTGATAGACCCTTGCTTGTCATTTTGTGTGTGAAGTTTAGTGACCATTTCAGCAAAATATATTCCCAGGCTGGTGCTGCCAGTTTGAAAGTTAATGTTATTTATTACTTCTCCTGGTGAGGCTTGCAATAGCTCGTCAGGATAACCGATTCCATCATCATGTATTTCTATAATCAGGTCATCATCTTTGATGTAGGCGACGATTTCAATGATCGATTTGGTATAGCGTGAAGCATTATTTAGCGCGTTATTAAGAACGCCCAAAATTACCTCCCTATCAAAATACCAAGATATATTTGGATCACAGGTGATTTCGAGTTCAATATTTTTATCTTTGAGCATTGGCGAATAGTGTGCGGATTGCTCGTCCAGGATGTCGTGAACAAAGCACTCATCGATATGTAATGATAGCATTTCATTCTGCAGGCGATATAAGCCAAGTAGCTGTACAAGGTAGCTATTTACACGTTCAGCCTCATATTTTACGACAGTCGTATTGTTTCTTTGTTGCCACTCTTCAGGCAGTTCTTCGCACATCTGATCTACGGAGTGTAGTAGCATGCTGAGCGAATTTTTCATGTCGTGGACAGCTGAGGCGATAATCATCGAGAAATCGGGTTGTTTGTCTTTACTCATGATACTGTACTCGTTCAATTTTGTTTTTTGGATTGAAGTTCTGCTACTTGCTTCTCGAGGTGTTTAAGCCTTCGGTATTGGTTATGCTGTTCGGGTATGTTGTTTATTTTTTCAAGGGACTGCTCTGCAAGCTTTAATAAGCTATGGTCAGCAGTTTCTTTAAATAGCTTCGTTACAACTTGAGCTAGATTAAGATTCAAGGCTGCGTGTCTTGGTGTATGCTTGAGCGCTTCTTTGAATGCTTCAGCAGCTTGTGCAAGTTGGCCTTGTTCAAACTGCTCAATACCTGATTTATTAAGGCGTTTTGCTTGCTTTTTGGCCACTAAGCTTTCGGGTTCGTCAAGCTGGCTTTCAATTTGCGCTAGCGCTTCGGGGTCGTTACTGAATCGCTCAGCGAGTGTGATTAAGAGTTTCTCGGCACGTTCAAGCTCGTTTAAGGAGTAGAGTGTCTTTGCTAGCTCGATGCCAATTTCCGCTGAGAGCTTCTCTTCTTCAATCATGCACTCTGCTTGATGAAGTTTTTCCTGTGCTGCTTCGGCATTGTTCTGACCATTAAATACTCGAGCCTCGATAAGCGTTGCATTGAGGCAGGCCTGTTCGTCAGTCGAAAATTTATGTGTTAATTCGTTTAGAACTTGTATCGCTTCGTCCGCATGTGTTTTGCCAGAATCACTAAGGTCTCCCGATGACCTTTCGGATAAGCAGCGGCCAAGGTTTAGGTAGTTGTCAGCTTTTTCATGTATTGAGTGTTCGCCATATCGAATAGCTTTCCTGTATGCCTCTGTTGCGCTTTCAATGTCTTGATTCTTTTGACATAGCTTGCCTAGTTTCTCATGACGTAGAATTACTCTGGGCGACATTTCAACTGCTGACTCAAGTGATTCTTGTGCTTTCTGTGGTTGATTCAGTTTCTCGTAGCAAGCTGCGAGACCGTCATATGCTTCAACCATGTAGGGGTTAAGTTTAAGTGCCGCCTTAAAGTTCTCCAGGGCAGGTGAGTAGTCTTGATTTGCTAATTGAGCTTGCGCCAGCCCTAGCGATGCCCACGGTATTTCGCGCTTTGCGATAATTGACTCATACAGCCTGATTGCGCTTTGTGTGTCGCCAATTTGTAGGTAAAGTTGGCCCAATGTTTGGTGGCACCAAGAAGAGTATCGTGACTTATCATTGATTAGTGCCAAGCACTGGCTGATAGCCTTGGGGTAGTTCTCTAGATCAAGTTCCTTATTTATAGGCTTTAGTGTTCGTTGTTGCATTACCAGTTGACCAAGGCGCTTCTCTAATACTGTGCGCGTAATTGGTTTTGCAATGTAGGCGTCGGGTTGGTACTCGCGTGCGCCGAGAACAACATCTTTAGCTGTTTCTGCAGTAACCATAACAAATAAATGGATGTGTTTGAGGCGCTTGTTTACGCGAAGTGCTTCAAGAACCTGTTGGCCGTTCTTGCCTGCACCAAGGTTGAAATCACATAATACTATGTCATAGAAGTTAAAGCGGCATTTTTCTAAGGCATCTTCGGCAGAATAGGCAATGTCGACATGTACAGCGCCAAAAGACGATAGCATGAGGCGCAACGATGAACGGAAGCTTTCAAAATCGTCAATGATCAAAAATTTAAGTCGTGGATAAATTTTATCGAGGTCGGGCTGTTTTTGCTTTGATGTCTTAGTTTCCACGTACGTCAATATCCATATCTACTGATTAGAAGGCGAGTTGTTTTCAAGGTAATCAATTATTTCCTCGACCAATCCATCCATCAAGTTAAGGCGAGTCTGAGTGCTGGCAAAGTTTGATTCAATGCGCTGCGTTGTAAACCAAGTAAACGTTGTGCCAAACAAGGCTAGTGCGAGAAATAGTGTGATGACTATCTGAGAAGGAGTAAAGTTTTGTGACTTTAATCGAAGCTCCTCGCTATCAGCTTTAGATTGCGCGAGTTCTAGTTTTAGGTTTCTATTTTCCTCGTGAAGCTCTTCATATGCGGTTTCTAATGTCGATACTCGCGCTAAAATTTTGCTGTTCGACATGTCGGCAATTGAGGTTTCAAGGTTTTTTTGTACTTCCTGGTAGACAGTAGGGACGTCTTTATCGTCATCTTTGGGCTTCAAGCAGATTCGACTGATCATTAAATATAACTTATCGCGATCAATTTGCTTGGATATAACGCCTGCAGCGCCCAGGGCGTGAGCTTCTTCATAATATTTATGAGCATGCTGTGAGGTGTACATAATGACGGGAATGTTTTGTGTGTCTGGGTTTGACTTAATGGCTTTCAGAGTGTCAAAGCCATCCATACCAGGCATTAAGTGATCTAGAAAAATAAAGTCCGGGTGAAACCATCCAAGTTGAGATAGTGCTTCCTCGCCCGATGAGGCTTGCTCGCATTGGATATCCATTTTTCTAAGAATTTTTGTTAGTAGCATTCTTGAAGTAGATGAGTCATCTACGACAAGCGCATTTGTATCGGCCACGTTTTTTACTCTTGATAGGCTTATGATTGTTATTCATTGATTTTAGCTGTTTTAACTTATAACGGAAATATGTGCGGCATATTTAATGTATTTTGTTGCTAATTGACCCGGATTAAGACGTGTATGCCTTAATTTAACCACAAAGCGTTGCACGCTGAACTATATATCTGGATAATAGCGGCCCTGATTTGACGCATAAACAAATAGAGGTGTTAAGCGTGAGCAATGAAGTGATTGATAACTGTTTTTCAGATTGGAAGAGTCGTGAAGCGACTGCAGAGGCGATGATTCCATTAATTGGTCGTTTGTACCGTCGTAATAATATTGTTACGTCCATCTATGGTCGTGCTGTTATTAACCAGTCAGTAATCGGAATTCTTAAGTCACATCGTTTCGTTCGCCAGGTGGAAGAGAAAGAATTATCTGTCCACGATACTTATGCGGTATTAAAGGTGATGGATGAGCTTGAGCTTGGTCATGCTCGTGTTGACGTTGGTAAGCTCGCCGTTCGCTTTGCTGAACAAACCAATGATGTTAGTTTAGAAGAGTTTGTCAAAGCAGAGTTATCCGACGTTGTTGGTGGCTACAGTGAAGAGGCTAGCAAAGCAGCTTCTGAAAATACCAAAGATGTCGTGTTGTACGGTTTTGGTCGAATCGGTCGCTTACTTGCGCGTATTTTGATTGAGAAAGCGGGCGGTGGAAATAATCTGCGTTTACGTGCAATTGTCGTTCGCGATGGCGGTGCTAAAAACGATCTAGAGAAACGCGCCAGCTTGCTTCGTCGAGACTCGGTGCATGGCCCATTCGAAGGTACAATCACGGTCGATTCTGAAAACAATCTATTGATCGCTAACGGAAATGCTATCCAGGTAATTTATTCTGGCGGTCCGGATCAGGTCGACTACACGCAATACGGAATCAATAATGCAATCGTTATTGATAATACCGGTATCTGGAGAGATGAAGCTGGTCTAGGTAGACATCTTGAGTCTAAAGGCGTTGCTAAGGTGCTTCTAACTGCGCCAGGTAAGGGTGACATTAAGAATATCGTTTATGGCATCAATAACGGTGATATCGCAAACGATGATCAGATTTTGTCTGCAGCATCTTGTACAACTAATGCTATTACGCCTGTTCTTAAGGCGATTGATGATGAATTTGGTGTCATTGATGGCCACGTAGAGACTGTCCATTCTTACACAAATGACCAGAACTTGATTGATAACTATCACAAAGGTAGTCGTCGTGGTCGTAGCGCTCCGTTGAATATGGTTATTACTGAAACAGGTGCCGCAAAAGCTGTTTCAAAGGCACTTCCAAAGATGGAAGGTCGTTTGACGGGTAATGCGATTCGTGTTCCAACTCCGAATGTCTCAATGGCTATTCTAAATCTGAATATCGAAAAAGCTACATCTGTTGAAGATGTGAATGCTTATTTGCGTAATATTTCCCTGCATTCTGATTTGGCTAAGCAGATTGATTATCTGACTTCAGATGAAGTTGTTTCAACTGACTTTGTTGGTTCACGTCGTGCTGGTATTGTAGATTCGAATGCAACTATCGTAAGCGGTAAGCGTTTGGTTCTTTATGTTTGGTACGATAACGAGTTTGGTTATAGTGCGCAGGTTGTGCGTATTGCCAACCAAATGGCTGGCATAGAATATCCCGTCTTCCCTAAGAGCTAGAGTCTAATATTTCCTTCAGGCGCTAACTGTTCAGTTGGCGCCTTTATTTTCTTTCTTGTATAAGCTGACTTTTACTACTTTACTTATCTTGTCTACCTAGTTGGTAGTATCTAGTGCTCCTATATTTGTACGCTAAAACGCTAGGGTTGATTTTTTAAGCAGGTTGGCACTTTAAATGGGTAGAATATAAGTAAATTTTGGTGCGTAGTGTAGCAATATGTTAAATGGCTCACTATAATTGTCCACGATTTTAGGTTCGCCGCAATCGAGTGGTAATGCTTTAACTGTATGGCACTCAACAGAACAAATTCTAACGTGGCGGAAAATTCACAAATTCTGATGAGAAGGCAGGATTAATGGTCAATATTAAAAAAGGCCTCGATCTTCCAATATCCGGTTCTCCCGAACAAAGCATCACCCAAGGAAATTCCATTAGCAAGGTTGCTATAGTTGGATTTGACTATGTTGGTATGAAGCCAACCATGTCTGTTCAGGTTGGTGACAAGGTAGCTAAGGGACAACTTCTTTTTGAAGATAAGAAAACCGAAGGTGTGAAATTTACTGCACCAGCTAGCGGGACGGTTATTGAAGTAAATCGTGGCGAAAAGCGCGTATTCCAGTCGATTGTAATCGAGAAATCTGGTGATGAAA
Organism: Oleiphilus sp. HI0128; assembly: GCF_001635365.1. Classification (NCBI taxonomy): domain Bacteria; kingdom Pseudomonadati; phylum Pseudomonadota; class Gammaproteobacteria; order Oceanospirillales; family Oleiphilaceae; genus Oleiphilus; species Oleiphilus sp. HI0128. The sequence goes on from NZ_LWGG01000255.1 coordinate 18,181, forward strand.
AAGTAGAGTTTGCAAAATACTCCGCTTCAGATCTTGGAAGTCTTACTCGTGAACAAGTCGTATCGAATCTGGTTGAATCTGGCGTCTGGACAGCATTTCGAACTAGGCCTTATAGTAAAGTGCCTGAGTTGACTGCTCAGCCAAATTCAATATTTGTTACCGCAATTGATACTAACCCATTAGCTGCTGATCCTGAAGTAGTGTTGTCGGGCGAAGGTGAGGCTTTTAGTCAAGGTTTAAGTATTATTGAAAAACTTACTGAAGGTAAGGTTTTTGTTTGTACTAAAGCTGGTTCTAACATCGAACTACCAGCCATCGCGCGCGTAGAAAAGCAAGAGTTTTCTGGCCCGCACCCTGCTGGTAATGCCGGAACACACATCCATTACCTTGATCCTGTAAGCGATAGTAAGAGTGTATGGACTATTTCTTATCAGGACGTCATCGCGATCGCTAAGCTTTTCACGACTGGCGAACTGTATGTAGAGCGGATTGTTTCTATTGCTGGCCCTTCTGTTAAGAAACCGCGCTTGGTTAAAACTCAATTGGGTGCCAATATATCTGAGCTGCTGAGCAATGAACTTAGTTCAACCTCTGCCAGAGCCATTTCAGGTTCGGTTTTTGGTGGCCGGACCGCAAGAGCTACAGTTGATTATTTAGGGCGCTATGCTTCGCAAGTTAGTGTTCTTGATGAACAAAAAGAGCGTGAGTTTATTGGTTGGTTATCTCCTGGTGCCAACAAGTTCTCTGTGATGAATATTTACCTTTCTAAGCTTAACCCTGCCAAATTGTTCAACTTTACGACCACAACAAATGGTAGTGATCGAGCAATGGTTCCTGTTGGTGCTTACGAAAAAGTGATGCCTTTAGATATCTTGCCAACTCAGTTACTACGATCTCTGATTGTAGGTGATACAGAGCAAGCACAACTTCTAGGTTGTTTAGAGCTAGATGAAGAAGATTTGGCGCTTTGCACATATGTTTGTCCTGGTAAGTATGAGTACGGTCCGATTCTACGAGAGAATCTGACTCGAATCGAAATTGAGGGTTGATCATGGGACTTAGAACAGTTTTAGATAAAATGGAGCCCCATTTCGAGAAAGGGGGCAAGTACGAGAAGTGGTATGCGCTTTACGAAGCTGCTGACACCATTTTTTATTCGCCATCAAGTGTAACCAAAACCACATCTCATGTTAGAGATGGTATCGACCTTAAGCGTATTATGATTACGGTTTGGTTGTGCGCATTCCCTGCTATGTTTTTTGGTATTTGGAACGTCGGTTTCCAGGCAAATACTGCTATAGCGGCTGGGCTGGGTACTATACCAACCGATTGGCATAGCATGTTTTTCATTGGCCATGATGCGTCAAATATTCTTCATAACTTCGTATATGGCGCAGCATACTATATACCTATCTACCTGACAGTGTTTGTAGTGGGTGGTTTTTGGGAAGTGTTGTTTGCCACCGTGCGTAAGCATGAAGTTAACGAAGGCTTTTTTGTTACTTCAATACTATTTACCTTAATCGTTCCAGCTGATATCCCCTTGTGGCAGGTTGCTCTAGGTATTTCCTTTGGTGTTGTTGTTGGTAAGGAAATTTTTGGCGGTACAGGCAAGAACTTCTTGAACCCAGCCTTAACTGGTCGTGCGTTTTTGTTCTTTGCATACCCTGCCGAGATTTCGGGCGACGCAGTTTGGACTGCTGTCGACGGCTTTAGTGGCGCGACGCCTCTAAGCATTGTTGCAGCCAGCGGAATTGAAGGTCTTAACCAATCAGTTTCATGGGTCGACGCGTTCTTAGGCTTTATTCAGGGCTCAATTGGTGAAACTTCGACGCTAGCGATTATGATTGGCGGTTTTGCATTGCTTGCAACCAAAATTGCTTCCTGGCGTATCGTTGTTGGTGTATTTGGTGGTATGACAGCAATGTCACTTATCTTCAATATGATCGGCTCTGACACTAACCCTATGTTTGCAATGCCTTTTTATTGGCATCTTGTTATTGGTGGTTTTGCGTTCGGGATGTTTTTTATGGCAACAGACCCAGTATCCGCATCAATGACTAACCAAGGTAAGTTTGTATTTGGTGCGCTCATCGGTGTAATGGTTGTTTTAATACGTGTTGTTAACCCTGCATTCCCTGAAGGCATGATGTTGGCAATATTGTTCGCTAACCTGTTCGCACCATATATTGACCACTTGGTAATGCAAGCGAATATCAAGAGGAGATTGGCACGTGTCTAGTAAAGAAACGGTAGGAAAAACTATTACGGTTGCATTTTTGCTCTGTATTGTCTGTTCGATTGTAGTAGCGGGCTCTGTTGTACTGTTAAAGCCAATACAAGAGAAGAACAAGGCGCTAAACCTTAAAGCTAATATTTTGGCTGCCGCAGGCTTATTGGTTGAGGGCGCTTCGGCGACTGAAATTGAGAATGCCTTCTCTGCGATTAAGCCAATGTTGGTTGACTTGGATAGCGGTGAATATGTCGAGGCTTCTGCAGTAAATAAGGAAAATGTCCTTGATTACGACCAGAGAAAAGCGGCTAAAGATCCAGCCTTTTCAACAACTCTTTCGCGAGCTGACGACGTTGCAGGTATCAAGCGTAGAGTTAAGTTCGCCAAGATCTACTTGGTTGAAGATGCCGGAAAGATTGAAACGATCATTCTTCCTGTAAGCGGTTATGGCTTATGGTCGACACTGCATGGTTTCTTGGCTTTGGAGGGCGATGCTAATACAGTCGTTGGGCTTGGCTTCTATGAGCATGCCGAGACTCCTGGCTTGGGTGGTGAGGTTGATAATCCGCGCTGGAAAGCGATTTGGCCGGGTAAAAAGGTCTACGACTTCGCGTCTAGCGATCAGCCAAAGCTTGGCTTGATTAAAGGCGCAGTTGATAAAAGTCGAGCTGATGCCGAATACATGGTAGACGGTCTATCTGGTGCTACTTTGACTAGTGTGGGTGTGACTAACCTTATTCAATATTGGACTGGCGAGCAGGGATTCCAAAAGTACCTGAATCGCTTGCGTGAAGGAGCTTAAGAATGAGTGATGTAACAGCAAAAAAAGTTCTTTTTGAACCAGTTTTTAGCAATAACCCTATCGCACTTCAAATCTTAGGTATTTGTTCTGCGTTAGCCGTTACCACTAGTATGGAGCTATCGGTTGTTATGGGCTTGGCTGTATGTGCAGTATGTGGCCTATCTAACTTGTTTGTATCCGTAATTCGTAGCCAAATACCTTCGAACATACGAATCATTGTTCAAATGACTATCATTGCTTCGTTGGTAATTGTTGTTGATCAGGTTCTCAAGGCCTATGCCTATGAACTTAGTAAGCAGCTTTCAGTTTTTGTGGGCTTGATTATCACGAACTGTATCGTAATGGGGCGTGCTGAAGCGTTTGCAATGCAAAATGGCCCAGGCATGAGTTTCCTGGATGGCATAGGTAATGGTTTAGGATATGCCGTTATTTTGCTATTAGTCGCTTTTGTACGTGAATTGTTTGGTTCAGGCATGTTGTTTGGCATCGAGCTTATGCCTACCGTTAACAATGGTGGCTGGTATGTACCTAATGGTATGTTGCTGCTTCCTCCAAGTGCTTTCTTTATCATCGGTTTGCTTATTTGGGGCTTAAGGCAATGGAAGAAAGATCAGGTAGAGCCTGCTGATTACAAAATCTCGTCTCACTCTGTTAAGGAGGCGTTCTAATGATCGAATATTATTTAAGCCTATTTGTTAAGGCTGTATTTGTTGAAAATATGGCTTTGGCATTCTTTTTGGGAATGTGTACCTTCCTTGCGATTTCTAAGAAGATTCAAGCTGCAACCGGTCTAGGTATTGCCGTAGTCGTTGTATTGGCAATCACTGTTCCTGTAAATAATCTTATTTATACCTACCTTCTAAAAGATGGAGCCTTGGCTTGGGCGGGCTATCCTGATGTAGACCTGAGTTTCTTAGGTTTGTTAACTTACATTGGTGTTATCGCTGCTTTGGTACAGATTCTAGAAATGGTTTTGGATAAGTACTTCCCGGATCTGTATAACGCTCTTGGGGTATTCCTACCATTGATCACAGTAAACTGTGCGATCATGGGTGCATCTCTATTTATGGTTGAGCGTGATTATAATCTTGCTGAGAGCACGGTCTATGGCTTGGGTGCTGGTGTCGGTTGGGCTCTAGCGATCGTCGCATTGGCCGGTATCCGAGAAAAGCTCAAGTACAG
>NZ_LWGG01000256.1:0-792 GCF_001635365.1 Oleiphilus sp. HI0128
TCAGCACCGGTTTACCGGCTTTGAGCACGATACGTCAGGCCATGTTAGCGAAGAACAAATGATCAGTGCTGCCTATGAAACTCTAGGCGTACAGAGCAATTGCAGTGATGCTGAACTAAAGAAAGCCTATCGTAGACTGATTAGTCAACATCACCCGGATAAACTTGTTTCGAAAGGCTTGCCAGAAGAAATGATGAAAATAGCCACCGAAAAAACTCGGGAAATAAAAGACGCTTATGAGCGAATTAAGAAATTCAGAGCCCAAGCAAGCAGAGGTTAAGATGCGCGTACTCGTAATTGAAGATGATAAAGATGTAGCGGCTTATTTAGTCAATGGCCTCAAGGAAAACGATAACGTTGTAGATCATTCTGCCGACGGTAAAGAAGGTTTATTAATGGCAGCCAGTGAAAGCTATGATGTTATGATTATCGACCGCATGTTGCCTGGAATGGATGGTCTATCCATTATTAAAACGATCCGCGCAACCGGTAACCAAACACCTGTACTGATCCTTAGTGCACTAGGCGACGTAGATGATCGTGTTGAAGGTTTACGCGGTGGTGGTGACGATTATCTGACCAAGCCTTTCTCCTACACTGAGTTACTTGCTCGCCTGGAAGTATTAGTCAGACGCGGGGCAACCAGTGGCTCCGAGAAAGTGACTCACCTGCAAGTTGCCGACCTTGAAATGGATTTGCTAGCCCGCTCTGTCAAACGCGGTAGCGAAAAGATCGACCTACAACCTCGCGAATTTCGCTTGCTAGAGTACCTGATGAAACATGCAGGCCAAG
>NZ_LWGG01000257.1:0-730 GCF_001635365.1 Oleiphilus sp. HI0128
CTCGATTGCGGCGAACCTAAAATCGTGGACAATTATAGTGAGCCATTTAACATATTGCTACACTACGCACCAAAATTTACTTATATTCTACCCATTTAAAGTGCCAACCTGCTTAAAAAATCAACCCTAGCGTTTTAGCGTACAAATATAGGAGCACTAGATACTACCAACTAGGTAGACAAGATAAGTAAAGTAGTAAAAGTCAGCTTATACAAGAAAGAAAATAAAGGCGCCAACTGAACAGTTAGCGCCTGAAGGAAATATTAGACTCTAGCTCTTAGGGAAGACGGGATATTCTATGCCAGCCATTTGGTTGGCAATACGCACAACCTGCGCACTATAACCAAACTCGTTATCGTACCAAACATAAAGAACCAAACGCTTACCGCTTACGATAGTTGCATTCGAATCTACAATACCAGCACGACGTGAACCAACAAAGTCAGTTGAAACAACTTCATCTGAAGTCAGATAATCAATCTGCTTAGCCAAATCAGAATGCAGGGAAATATTACGCAAATAAGCATTCACATCTTCAACAGATGTAGCTTTTTCGATATTCAGATTTAGAATAGCCATTGAGACATTCGGAGTTGGAACACGAATCGCATTACCCGTCAAACGACCTTCCATCTTTGGAAGTGCCTTTGAAACAGCTTTTGCGGCACCTGTTTCAGTAATAACCATATTCAACGGAGCGCTACGACCACGACGACTACCTTTGTGATAG
>NZ_LWGG01000258.1:0-1118 GCF_001635365.1 Oleiphilus sp. HI0128
TGGTAGGAAAGGGCGACATTGTGCTGCAGGATAAGCTTAACCACGCCTCGCTTATAGATGGTGGCTTATTGAGTGGAGCTCGCTTTCAACGCTACTTACACAATGACGTTTCCAGCCTTAGTTCTCATTTAGATAAGCTCTCGACACGTAGTCAGCCGGTAGGTGTGAAACAAAGCAAGGCCTTAGTCGTCAGTGACGGCATATTCAGCATGGATGGAGATATCGCACCCCTGAAAGATATTGCAGCAACCTGCACTGCGCAAGGTGCCTTATTAATGGTTGATGACGCGCATGGCTTGGGTGTTATTGGTGAACAGGGAAAAGGCTCATGTAATGTATTTGGACTTGCTCAGAAAGACGTTCCTGTGTTGATGGGTACCTTTGGCAAAGCCTTTGGTACATCAGGTGCTTTTGTTGCTGGTTCAGAGCTTCTAATCGATTACCTGACTCAAGCGGCACGCCCTTATATTTATACAACAGCTATGCCACCGGCGATTGCGGCTGCAACACGAGCTAGTCTTGATCTGATTAAAAAAGCCGATCAGAAGCGAGCACATTTATCCTCTTTGATCACTTACTTTAGGCTTGAGGCACAAGCGCTAGGTTATTGTCTTGTTGAATCAAATAGTCCTATTCAGCCTTTGATTATCGGCAGTAGTGATGATGCTATCGCACTGTCAAACTTCCTGCTTAGTCAGGGCATACTGGTAACCGCTATTCGTCCTCCTACTGTTCCTGCTAATACCTCGCGCTTACGTGTGACCTTTAGTGCTGATCATGATCTAGCCCACGTTGAGCAACTGCTCGATGCCCTCAGTATGGCGATAGATTTAGGTATTGTGACACCAGATGTCTAAGCAAACTGTGCAACATATTGTGTTAGTGAATGGCTGGTCAGCGCCGACCTCGATGTGGGAAGACTTTTTTGCAGAAGGTTTTGACGGATATTCTATTGATGTCTTGAGTCTTGCTGGTCTGACATCCTTGGATGAATGTAGTCGAGCTATTGACGACTGTGTTCAGCCAGGAACGCTTGTTGCAGCTTGGTCTCTTGGTGGTCAGCTGGCTCTTAACTATTTGTCTAACTATAGTTCTGAAAAGTTACGTAAGGGATTTGT
>NZ_LWGG01000259.1:0-1168 GCF_001635365.1 Oleiphilus sp. HI0128
TCCGCATAAACAGCAATCGCGATAGCTAGCACTTGTAGATCATCCCGAAGGGTGCCTGACTCAACGCACTCTAGCAAAATGCTTTGGCGCAATAGCGTTATAAATTCTTCAACATGCGGATCAGGTAAAATGCAGTTTAGTAAGGAGTAATACACTAAGGGGTCTTTTGCGACTTCAAGCATTTCAATCGTCGCATTTGGATTACTTAAATCATATTTTTTGACTAGCAATGCCGCGGCGAATCCGGCAAGTTTATCTAAAGCCAGTTCGCTCTTTGACAGAAGCAAAAACAAATCAGCTTCAAGCTGAGTGTTGTAAGATTCTATCTTTATATGAGGGCAGCAGTTAAGCATGCCATGCAAGATCGTAATGTCATCATAGCCATGATTGATTAAAGATCGATAATGGAGGTAAGCGACATCGAAGTGGCCAAGCGCATGATGAGCTCTGGCCATACCTAGAAATGCGTTCTTATTGCCATTATCAATTGAAAGTGCTTTTTCGAACTGTCTGATTGCTAACTCAGGCTCTTCAGAAATTATATGTAGATAACCTAGATTCGTCAGGTATTGTGTATTTTCAGGCGAGTGCTCTAAGCACTTATCAAATAGTTCTTTTGCGGCAGAAACATTCCCTCTATCAAGCTCTATGCGGCCAAGTAGGTTCATTGCCGGCGCGTTGTTCGGGTCGAAGTTGATGACTTCAGTAATCAGCTTGAAAGCTTTGTCCAAAGAAACCTTCTTGTCTTCAACAGCAGTATCGGTGCTGTTATACATTTTGTAGAGGTCATTCGCATGGATAAGCAGGCGTGCAATATCAGAACGTTCACAATCGCTGAATTCATTTACGATTGGTTGGAGCTTAGGAGTAGTAGGACTCATATTAGGTAAACCTCTTCCGCTTTTTTGTATTATCTAAGGTAGTGTCTAGTACTAAGCGAAGAGCGTGCCAGAAAAGATTGGTTTTCTAGGTGATATACAAGAAAAAAGCCGGCTAGGCCGGCTTGGAGAATAGATAGTAGTACTGTTTTTATTTTAATATTTTTAAGTCAGGTTTAACCCTGTAACAGTTGGAGTACCTGCTGTGGTTGTCCATTCGCCTGAGACAGGATCGAAAGACCCGCACTTTGTAATACCTGTGATCTAGACAGCTCAGCTGTTTCTGCGGC
>NZ_LWGG01000260.1:0-616 GCF_001635365.1 Oleiphilus sp. HI0128
GCCGATTGCTGAAAGCTTTACTTGGGTGCATAGTGTTGATCGCATAAAAATAGCACAGCGTTTAAATGATCAGCGCCCGGACACTTTATCGCCACTGAATATTTGTATTCAGGTGAATATTGATGAAGAAGAGACTAAATCGGGCATATTGTTGAGTGATTTGCCTGAGCTTTGTCGAGCACTAGAAGATATGCCTCGTTTGAAGCTACGCGGCTTAATGTGCATACCTCAAGCAAATCAAAGTGAAGAGAGTTTGAGCACCGCGTTTACGAAGATGAAGTCGGCATTTAATGATCTGCAAGAAAGCTATTCGAGTGTCGATACTCTCTCGATGGGAATGTCTGGTGATATGGAACAGGCCATTGCCTGTGGCTCAACGATGGTCAGAGTTGGGACCGCTTTGTTTGGCGAACGCTAGAGCTTGGAAACAGTTTTTGAATTTTTGAACAGGAAGTGAACTAACAATGAACTTGAATGAACAAAAGATCTGCTTTATTGGCGCAGGTAACATGGCACACGCCATTGTTGGTGGCCTAGTAAAGAAAGGTTTAAACGCAAGCAATATTGTAGCAACTGCACCAAACCTTGAACATCGGGAAGCGATGCAGAACACATG
>NZ_LWGG01000261.1:0-1017 GCF_001635365.1 Oleiphilus sp. HI0128
AGCATCGGCCGAACAGCGTCAGGGCCGTGCAGGCAGAACCCAGGCTGGCCACTGTATTCGCTTATGGAGCGAGAGCAAACAACAGTCTCTGAGTGACTTTCAAAGCGAAGAAATCTGCATAAGTGACTTAACTCAGCTCGGCTTAGAATTATGCCTTTGGGGAAATAACAACTACCAGAGCATCCCCTGGCTCACGGCGCCTCCGGAAGCGCATTACAATGCCGCGATGCAAGTACTCAAAGACCTCGGTTTGCTGGATCAACAAGCTCAGGTCACCCGACTGGGCAAGCTCGCGGCAAAGCTACCTGTTAGCCCGCGCCTTGCAAGTATGTTGTTAAGCACCGACAAGCCCGAAGATCAGCGTGTCGCTTGCAACTTAGCCGCTCTGCTTTCTGAACAAGATATCTTTCTCCATAATAGAGATACCGACATATCCAGACGTCTCAACGCGCTGTCGGATTTTGGCCGAGACAAAGCACAGTCCCTTAAAGACTACGCCTTCCATCGTTCACGAGTCGAGCAAGCCTTCTCAAGCACTCAGTCGCTGCAAAAGCAATTAGCAAAATTAGCCGCTTCGAAAGCAGATATTGAGCCGACTATCTACCCTGCAGACCTTGGCAAACTCTTACTCATCGCCTTCCCTGAGCGACTGGCCAAACAGCGCCAAGCAGGAGACGGCAAATATTTGATGGCGAACGGTAAAGGCGCTTACCTCAACGAAGACGATTCACTCTTTGATGAGCCTTGGTTAGTCATTGCTGACTGCGATGCACAGAAGAAAGAGGGCCGGATTTATAGCGCGGCAGCCATTGACAAAGCCTCAGCTCTCGAAGTCTTGTCCGAGCATATCAACGAAGAAGAACGTTTCGAGATCAACCCTAAAACGCAGAAAATAACGGGCTCTATGCAAACCCGTATTGGCGCGATTACCATAGATAGCCAAGTCATCAGCAATATTCCAAACGATGCCTTCACCCAATGCCTGGCTCAGCTGGTCAAGAAACAAGGCTTAAGCGT
>NZ_LWGG01000262.1:0-854 GCF_001635365.1 Oleiphilus sp. HI0128
GAAGTGTTGCTCAATACTGCTGTCACTATGTGTTGACTCAACCTTTACCATGACCGGATCGGTGAGATATTGCGCTGCGATCGATTGAATCTGTTTTGGATAGGTTGCGCTTAACAGCAGAGTTTGGCGCTCTTCTGGTATATCTTCAATGATAGTATCCAAGGCCTCCTGAAAGCCCATGTCTAGCATTCTATCAGCTTCGTCCAATACCAGCGTGTCAACATTGTTGAGCTTCAGGTTACCTTTTCTAACGTGTTCTTCAACCCGGCCAGGAGTACCGACGATGATATGTGCGCCGTGCTCTAAAGAACCAACTTGAGGGCCAAAAGGCATGCCGCCACATAAGGTGAGAACTTTTATATTGTGAATAGCGCGGGCAAGTTTGCGAATTTCTTTGGCGACTTGATCGGCCAGCTCACGAGTAGGGCAGAGCACCAAAGATTGAATTCTGAAACGTTTTACGTCTAGCTTATTGAGTAGCCCAAGCCCAAATGCGGCAGTCTTTCCTGAGCCCGTTTGACCTTGCGCGATGACATCTTTTCCCTCAATAATCAGGGGCAGGCTCTGCATTTGAATCGGTGTCATGGCTTGATAGCCTAATGAATCCAGATTGTCTAAAAGTTCTTTTTTTAGGGCTTGGGAAGAAAAAGCAGAGTCGCTCAAAATAATTGTCCTGATGTTGGAAAGCAGCAAGGCCCCTGTTTATCGAATACGGGCCTTAATAAGTGGCACATTCTAGTACTTGTCAGCGAAGTGTTCCATCTCTAGCTGAATTCTAACTAAGGAGGTTTCCCTATCATCTCATGAGACAACCTCATAACAAGGTTTGTATTCCTTATCACCCAGCTTCATTC
>NZ_LWGG01000263.1:0-654 GCF_001635365.1 Oleiphilus sp. HI0128
ATGCTTATTCATATACAAAACATTGGTCTGGGTACGCCGCCCTGCTCCACCAAACATATAACCGTTGCCAACATAAATATCGTTCCAGCCATCATTATTCAAGTCTGCTATCTTGCTGTGCCAACTCCAATAACTTTCTGATACAGCCCAGTCTTCAGCAAGTTCTTGCCAGCCGCCCATCGAGGACATAGACAAGACATTGCGCTGAACACCCTTAGGGTATAGTGAATAGTTGATAGCTTGCTTTGGGGGAATTACTTTACTGGCAGCTCGGCATAAAGACTCAGCCACTTTGTTTTCCTGAGTCATGAGACTACAAATATCGTCTTGCCTTGATTGCCTGGCCAGTTGAATAAGCTGCGCCTGAAGACAGTCTTGTTTTCTCTTGCTCTCAGCCAAATATTGACAGGTACCAACTTGCCCAGATTTGACAGCCTGATCAAGTGAAAGCAAAGCTCTACACGCCTGTAAGTCTGCAATGCCAGCCTGCTGACAATAGTCCAAACCACCCTCTTGGCCAAAAGACATATCAACACTAAAGTAATCAATTAGCTGGTCTCGATTGAGGTCGCCACTGGCGATACTCATCGTGTTAAATGCACTGTAAGCTGGCAGGTTACTATCGGCTTTAGCTACTTGGAAACGCCCCGATTT
>NZ_LWGG01000264.1:0-689 GCF_001635365.1 Oleiphilus sp. HI0128
CTATATCTCGACCTATGATGAAACTGAAGGTCGACAAGATGTCCTTGTTTTCGATGAGTCGATTGCTGCCCAGACCAGCTATGTGACACGAAGTGGTGATGATCTAAAGCTTGTTCTTGGCAATGATGACAGCATCGTCGTTGAAAGCTTCTTTAAAGAAGATGACCCTAATTACGCCTTAACAGCGATTAACTTTTCCGACGGTACTTCATGGGACAGCGATGAAGTGCGAAGCCGAATTCAGGCTGCAACACCGTATGACGATGTCGTTCAAGCGAGTGCAGAAGGTGAGGTCATTAGCGGGCTTGCGGGCAATGATACGATCACAGGTCAAGAGGGGAATGACCAATTCTTCGGTGATGAAGGTAATGACATATTGTCTGGAAACCAAGGGAGTGATGAGCTAAATGGGGGGGATGGGCAAGACACATTATATGGAAATGATGGTGATGACACCTTAATTGGCGGTAATGGCGATGACTATTTATACGGAGGTGCGGGCCATAATATCTATCACTATGCTTTGGGAGATGGGAATGATCAAATTCGTGCAGAAGGTGCTGAAGCGTCTCATCTACTCATATTTTCCGAGACGGTTGACCCAAGTGAAATAGACCTGGTGAATAGCGACGATGATTTGATCATAACCCTGACTGCCAGCGGAGAAACAATCGAAGTCTTTGGCTTTT
>NZ_LWGG01000265.1:0-851 GCF_001635365.1 Oleiphilus sp. HI0128
TGAATGTGTAGCTTATAACTATTGATAGCGATGCCGCCAAACTTAATCTTGTTGGGCCCATAGGATGAGTGCCAGTTGTAGTTGGCCAGGGGAAACAGTTTAAATATGGCTGAGCAGTTTTTCGCGTTTTTACTCACAGTTTGGATGGAATCTTTATGAAATCATTGAGTTTAGCAGATCAGATTTTCTTATGGCTCGAGAAACGTCAGCAGCCAATGCATGTGGGTGGTTTGNACCTTTATCACTTTCCTGAAGATGCCGGCCCAAAATATGTGACAGAGCTTGCTGAGTATATGCGTTCCTTTCAGCAACCCATCGCGCCTTTTAATCAGCGTTTAAAATCTCGCTTCGGCCAATACCATTGGGAAGAAGATCTTCAGTTTGATCTAGAGCATCACTTTCGTCATAGCGCCTTACCAAAGCCAGGAAGAATTCGAGAACTACTCGCCTTGGTTTCGGTTAAGCATGGCGCCCTAATGGATCGAGAGCGACCAATGTGGGAAAGCCATTTGATTGAAGGTATTCGAGGTCGTCGTTTTGCGATGTACTTTAAAGCGCACCACTGTATGTTAGACGGTGTGGCGGCAATGCGGATGACAGCTAAGCTGTTATCAGAAGACCCTGAAGCTCGTGGTTTACCGCCTTTGTGGGCCTTGCCTCAAGTGAAGAAGATCCGTCCAGAAAATATTAATAATGCCAATATTGCGCAGAGTCTGGCAAATATCGTCGGTGAGGCCGGGAAGCAAATTTCTACGGTGCCGACGCTTATTAAAGAAGTGAGTCATGCTATAGGGCAGGCACGATCTAATCCAGATTATGTCTCTGTGTTTCAGGCGCCGAACAGTATTCTA
>NZ_LWGG01000266.1:0-11624 GCF_001635365.1 Oleiphilus sp. HI0128
ATCGTTAGATGAATCTTTTACATGGCTATGAACAATAGCGTCTTTATTTACGGGCTTTTCTTGTAACGGCGCATCAAAAAAGAAGTCATCGATATAATCATTTAGTAAATCTTTTTTGGCGATAGGTTTCGTTGCTTCATTCGAACTTAGGCTTTCATTTTCTACTGAAAATAATACTTCAGGTTCGGGAAGCGTTTTTAGAAAAGACTTTGGCTTGGATGCCTTGCCTGGCGCGGCAACTGTTCTTGAGTGCTTAGTTTGCTGGACGGAATCAGGGGTACTGGTTGCTGCTAGAGAGTTGTGACTGTAAGCCTCTTTGTATAAAGATCTAATCTTTAGAAACTTGATGCCGATTAATAATACAACTAGCGCTTCAAGGGTATGGATAATGGTGATAATCACAGTCAGCTCACTAAAGATAAAGTTTAGCCACGTCATTCGTTGTGGCAGAAAATGCTATGATTCTTACCTTAGTTCCTTTAAGAGCTCCCTTAAGAAATGCTTCCCTAGTAGCAGTATTTATAGCACTTATATTAACGTTATCTTTAACTGTCGTATAGTTTAATTTTGAGACCAGTTTGCCAAAAACAACTAGTGAACGCTATTGACAGCTTATCGCCGGGCTTGCGGTTCAATATAGGTAGTGTTGTTGAGAGTTAATGCACTCATTGGGTGCCTGGGATATACTGCAAGCAGTTTAAGAATATTACTTACCTTCAATAAGAGGCCTTATGTCGGAACAAGAAAATACTTCACAAATGCTGGTCGATATAAGTGGTGATCTACTCTATTCAGCGGGCAGTGCGAGTGAATTACAGTCACGTCTAGATATGCTTGTTGTTGCCTGGAATATGTCCTTGCTTTCTCGCGCTGATAGAGCGCTGAAAATGAAGCGTTTTATACGTAAACAGAAAGGCGCAGCCCCAAGTAAGGATGCATTAAAAAGCTTAGAGGGCGAGATAAAAAAGATTGTTAAGCGCAAGCTGGATTTGTATCCAGGCCTAGACACCGAGTTAGTGAGAGCCGAGGCGCTTATTCAGTCCCAGGATAGTTTTGAAATTAAAGTCTACTTCAAAGACAAGGAAGAAGAAGCGAAGCAAGAACAAGCAAAATATACGATTACTCGCTTAAATGAAGAAATGGCAACTCGAGAGCTCAGCGACCTAAGTAAGCTAGGAATCAAGTAAATATTTTAATGCCCAGTTGGAAGCAACCACATGCCCTGCTCAGGTTTAAGTGGGCTTCCTTTTTGCATTAGTTTGAAAGGTAGAGACTTGCTCCGCCCCTTGTCATTTTTACGTATAACAAAATGTAGGTGTGGGCCTGTGGAGTAACCCGTGTTCCCTGAGAGCGCCAAGATTTGACCTGCCTTAACTTTATCCCCAGCTTTCACTCGTATACTGCCCAAGAGTAAATGTGCATACACCGCATAAGTTCCATCATCGTGAAGAACTCTTACGACATTCGCTTTATCAATAAAAAAAGGGCTTGAAACGCCAGCTGAGGCATAGTCATCTTTTGTCGAAATAACGACTCCACCGCGCGCTGCGCTAATCTGGGTTCCTACTGTCATACCAATATCGATTGCATATAGGCTTGGTTGCGAATTGTGGCTAAAGCGGCCCTTGAAGCTTTGCGTGACTTTCATTGGTTTAAAGTTTTTGAATGGTGGTAAGTAGTGGCTTTGTGTATGACGACTGTCAGGGGAGCCGATCACATAGAAGAAACGATGTTCGCCAGAAAAAATGCGGGTTTGGCTTTGATATACTGCTTCTTGTGAATTTTCTGGAATAAGCTTGCTTAGTTTATGCGTGCCAACACTTAAGAATATTTGAATTGGTGCAAAATAGGGGTTGTGAACAATAAAGTCAGTTCCATTGTCACTGTGTGAAAGCACGAGATGAGGTTTAAGTGTTTTCTTAGTTTTGCTTTGGTAATTGATACTCTCAACTTTTGTTTGTTTGGAAGCAGGTTTTTTATCGCTATAGTGCCACTTACCATCACTACCTTGATATTTGTATATTTGGGCGTATACGTTTTGAGCCGAGAACGCAAAGATCAATGCTAGCGTCAGCGCAACGAAGCTTATCTTTAGCATCGTTTTTCTATCTCTTTTGCCAGTTTCTGGGCCCGTTCTTTACGCTCTTTTTCAGAGACTTTGACAGCTTGATTATTGTCATCGAGAAAAACAACACGACCTACAATCGTCTGTAAATAAGATCGTGCCCAATTACACCAATCGTCCTTTGTAGGTTGATCCTTTCGTTTACTCTGCCATTGTTCGAGTTTTTGCTGGCGTAATGCGTCCAGATCTTCTGCCTGGCGTTGAAGCTGCTCGGGTGAGCTGAGTTCACTGGTTATATTCATTTTGCTTGTGTCGATCTCGACTTCTTTTGCAGCAGAAGGCGCTCGAGCGTGATCACTGAAATGAACTTGCCCATTGGCGTCAGTCCAGCGAAAAACCTCAGCACTCACATTTGGTAACACCAGTACACAGAGCGTGATAAAAAATAGTAGTTTGGTCTGCACTTAAATACTCCCTTGTCTAGTATGCTTTTTTCATACTAACTTTTATAGTCCCTGATAAGGGAGCTATTCTAACAAAAGTAGCGGTTTATGCTAAAGGAATTGATAAGCGATTTAGGCCGAAGGTACTTGTGTTAGCTAGAGTGAATACTTCTCATTATAGAAATGCTTGAGCTACAGAGGTCTACAGGTTATGTTGTTTCATTAGGATAAAAATGCCGGAGAGATACATGATAAAAGGAACTTGTCTTTGCGAAGAGGTGCAGTATCAATATGATGCTGATATCCAAGAGGTTGCGATGTGCCACTGCCATCAGTGTAAAAAGGCTCAAGGAACGCCATTTGTTACTAACGCACCTATAGAGAGTCAATACTTCACCATTACGAGTGGCGCTGATCATTTGAAGACTTTCATGTCGAGCCCTAATAAAAAGCGCGTATTCTGTAGCAACTGCGGAAGTCCTTTATATAGTCAAAGAACCGATATGCCCGAAACAATAAGACTAAGGCTTGGAACTATCACTGAAGGGGAGTTCCCTGGGCCGCAATATGAGATCTTCTGTGAGTCCAAGTCAGAGTGGTTTGACGCCAAAGCCGAGCGTCCACGCTATGAGCAGCACAAAGTCTAAATGTTGGGAGCTTCGTATATATGGGAAAGTACTTTGTTATATATCCACTAAACTTCTAGCGATAGAATTTGTCACAATAATATAGCCGCGAATTACATCAGTGGCTCGGTCTGCTTATCCAGGGAAATAAACTATGAGGCATGTGAAAGTTGAGAGACGAGTGGCCGCACATTATTTGCTAGCAGCCATTGCTTTTATGCTATATGGCGGCCAAGTCTGCCCCTTATTGGAATCGATAACGGCAACTACCCTGGTTTTCCCCATACTCGTTGCTCTAGCTATTCGTTTGTTTAGTATTTCCTGGATAGATCGCAAACCACTTGACCGTCAGGTGTCTTTCCAATTCTTTCTAGATCTGAGCTTATTTATAGGCGCCGGTATCGCTCTGAATATTCACAATTTAGTGTTTCATGGCGCCCCTTTAGATAGTTTATTAAAGGTTGTGATGGGCACCTTAATACTCGGCGCGTTTGTGGCGCTGGATTTATCTTTAGGTAGAGAGAAAGATATTGCTCAATATCTCATTAAGCAGTCGATGGCATTGCAGTTAAGGGAGAACTTTCTTTCCTTTGGTAAGAAGTTCTCGGCGGCGGCAATTGTATTGGTATTCAGTATCTCGACGGTATTCTTTTTGGTTATTAATAAAGACCTAAGTTGGTTGGTCGATAGTAGCCGTTATTTGGATATAAATGATGCGCGCATTAGCATTCTCAAAGAGGTAGCCTTCGTCGCTGCTGTCCTCTTGGTATATAGTATTCGGATCATATATTCCTATGTGACAAACTTGAATATGTACCTTTATTACCAGAATCATACCTTGTTTGAGGTGATGAATGGTGACCTGGAACAGCGAGTGCCGGTAGTCAGTCATGATGAGTTTGGGCGTATGGCTGAGGGTACCAATGCGATGATTGCCAGTTTGCAGCAGCATAGGGACGAACTTCAATTGACTCGAGATGTGTCTGTGCTAGCGCTAGCTTCGCTTGCAGAAACCCGGGACAATGAAACCGGTGGCCATATTCTGAGAACTCAGCATTACGTCCGTGTGCTAGCGGAACATTTGAGTGCACATCCCGACTTCAAAGACTATCTGGATGCTGAGACGGTGGATCTTTTATATAAGTCGGCACCTTTGCATGATGTGGGTAAAGTAGGTATTCCAGATAGTATCTTGCTCAAGCCAGGCAAGCTAACAGATGAAGAGTTCATGATCATGAAAACGCATGCGCAATTGGGGGCAGACTCTTTAGCGGTTGCCGAAGCCCGCTTGGGAAGCAATTCTTTCTTGCGTTATGCACGAGAGATTGCCGCCTCTCATCATGAAAAATGGGATGGTAGCGGATATCCTCAAGGCTTAAAGGGTGATGCTATTCCACTGTCTGCGCGTTTAATGGCTTTGGCAGATGTCTACGATGCTTTGATTAGTAAACGTGTATACAAGCCAGCTTTTGATCATGACAAAGCTAAGTCAATTATCCTTGATGGTGAAGGGAGCCACTTCGACCCCAGAGTGGTGGCTGCTTTCATATCGTGTGAGGGCGAGTTTACGGAGATTGCAGCAGAATATAAGGATGACCATTAGCGATGATGTCTTTTACGGAAATTGAAGAAAGAGCCTATGCTCGTCACGGCGGGGCAATGCAAGTTAATGCCACGCTTAACTCCCCCTTATCCTCAGATGAAATTTTAGCGATATCTGATGACCGTTGGCTATCTGCCTTCTCAAAGATAGTCTTTCAGACAGGGTTTAACTGGAGTGTCATTGACAATAAATGGCCCGCCTTTGAAGAAGCCTTCGCTAACTTCAATTTGCGATATTGCGCGTCATTGTCTGATGAGGCGTTAGAAGAGAAAATGAAAGGCGGCAAGATTGTTAAGCATTGGGCAAAGGTTAGTTCAATTCGAGAAAATGCGATGTTCTTACTAGATCTTATAGAAGAGCACCGTTCTCTAGGTGAGTTTTTTGCATCCTGGAAAGCTGAAGATTTCACAGATAATATTCAGTTGCTAAAAGCGCGTGGAAATCGTTTGGGTGGACGGGTTGGTCAGATAGCTCTACGGCGACTAGGTGTAGATACCTTGGTTCTTTCAGCTGATGTTGTTGGAGCTCTAGCGCAAGCTGGTAGCATTAACAAGATGCCGAATTCAAAGAAAGCTTGGGCTTTGTTACAAGAAACGATTGATCAATGGCAGGCAGAAACAGCTTATTCCCTGAATAAAATTAGCCAGCTTTTAGGTTTGTCATACGGTGATATTTATGAGCGTTAAGCCTTCCTTTACTATTGAACTATCGGCTTAGTATTGCGTAGACTAGGCCAATAAAGCAGTGAAGTAGATCAACGAAGCTAGATGATAAGAACAAAAAAGGCTAAACATGGCATCCTCACCCTCTCCAAGCATCAGTATTAGTACAATTTCTGATGTCTATCATGTCTTACTTGATAGGGGAATGTCAGAGCAAGAGTTAGCGCAGCAATCAGGTATTAGTCGGAAAGATATTGAAAACCTTGATGCTCGTATTCCTATTTCTAAATTAAACAAGATTTGGGATATCGCCAAGGATTATACTCAGCAGGCTGAAATTGGTCTTTATGTAGGTGAAGAAATTGACCCGGCTCGCTTCAGTGTTGTCGCTCAGGCATCCTTTCAGTGTGAGACGCTTCGTGATGTGCTCCAGGTGTATGCGCGCTTTTTCAGTATTGTGAATGAGGCCGCTTGTCTAACCCTTAAAGAAGGCGATGAGTGGGCAACCCTAGAATTTAAAAGCTTGTCACCTGACTGTTATTGCATTTCCGAAATGGAGCGTATGGTGGTAACGGCCCTGGCACGATGTGATTATTTAACAGGTCGGAGAATCAAGGTTCAGTGCTTTAACTTTCAGCATGCCCAGCCTGAATATATAGCTAAGTATCAGGAAGTCTGTAAGGGCGAGCTTAAGTTCTCTCAAGAGCAGACTGGTATTGTGTTTAAGAAATCGGCGCTTGATTTGAAAGTGAAGCATGGCAACCCTTATTTGCTTAGTGTTTTAACCTCTTATGCTGAAAAGCTGCTTCGCAAGGTTGCTTCAAGCTCTGATATCAAAGATAAAGTCAGGCGTTTTATTCGGCGTCACTTGGCCGAAGATGCAGAACTGGACGTTGAGCGTGCTGCAAAGGCTCTCAATATGAGCCGTCATACGCTTTATCGAAAACTGAAAAAAGAGCAGGTATCCTTTCAGTCTTTGGTTGAGGAAGTTCGGCAGCGAGAAGCTGAGCGTTATTTGAAGGAAAACAAGGTTTCTATTAGTGAAGTTGCATTTTTGTTAGGGTTTTCTGAATTGAGTGCTTTTAGCCGGGCCTTTAAACGATGGACGGGCGAGTCTCCTGCAAAGTTTCGAGCAAAGAGTTTCAATGGGGTCAGACTCGATTGAAAATCAATCGAGTCTGACCCCATTGAAACTAAAATAGAGGGTTAACTGATGAAGTTATATGGCAAGGGTACATCACGTTCTTTTCGTTGTGTTTGGGCGGCTGAAGAGGCTGGTCTTGATTACGAATATATCTCGGTAGAATTTGGCAGCGCGGGCGAGAAAGGCACGAACAGTGAAGATTATCGTTCCATGAATGTTCAAGGTAAGGTGCCGACGCTTGCTGACGGTTCTGTTTCTGGTGGCCCCTTGGTATTAACTGAAAGTGCTGCGATTGTTAATTATCTTGGCGCTGTATCTGATAAGAACTTATGTCCACCTGCTTCGGATCCGGTACTTCGTGGTCATTATGACCAACTGATGTTCTTTATCTTGTCCGACTTGGAGCAGCCTTTGTGGACCAACGGCAAGCATCGTTTTGCCATTCCTAAAGAACACCGTGTCGCTGATGTACTGCCGACTACTTTTTGGGAGTTCGAAAAGGCACAAAAGGCACTGACGAAGCTGATCGGTGAGTCTCCGACTTTTGCCTTAGGCGATGCTTTTAGCATGGTTGATATTGCTTTAGCGCATACCCTAGCTTGGGCGGAAAGCTTTAAGTTTGAGTTATTGCCCGGTATGAAAGCCTATAAAGATGCCTTGTATGAGCGCGAAGCATGTCAGCAGGCACTTGTTAAAGTGAGTGCTGAATGATGTGCTTTAAATTGAGATATCAGCTATTAGCTTTAAGCTTGCTTGCGCTGAGTTCTTTTAGTTCTGCAGAGCTAAAAGAACTGGATGACCAATCACTAGAAGAACAAAAAGGCCAGGCCGGGATTACCATCGATATTGAGTACAAGTTGTCGATAGGTCAAATTCTCTACAAGTTTGGTGACTCAGGTAATGGCAAATCGCGTAAGCAGCAAGATTATAATATACCCGAGCCTCCTAGAATCGTGTATGTTTTGTCTGATGATAAATGACGTAAGTATGAACTGCAGAACTTTCACTCTTCTTTCTTTAGTTACTTCACTAGCTCATCAAAGCTGCTGATCAAGGCCTCCGGCTGATAACTGGAAAGATCTTCTCCTTGGTGGTAGCCATATTCAACACAGATAACAGCTACGCCAGCCGCTTTAGCGGCCTTAATATCACTCAGCGAGTCGCCCACCATGATTGACTCGCTGACATGACACCCCAAAGTATTCATGCAGTGCAGAAGCGGAGCCGGGTGAGGCTTTTTCTCTGGTAAAGAGTCACCACAAAGTATCAAGTCAAATTCAGGTAAGTCATGAGCCTTTAGGAGTGCCGGAGTGAATTGCTCTGGTTTGTTCGTAATTACTGCCAGGTAAGGGTAGTGCTCTCTTAGTTGTTTTAAGGTCTTACTGACGTGTGGGTAAAGTTTACTTTGTCGGCCACTGACGTCTTGGTAGTGATCTAAAAAGCTTTGATAGGCTTGTTGGAATAGCTCTCCATCTACTTTCTTGGGTATCATCTTATTGCTTAGAGCCCGCTTTACCAACATTGCAGCACCGTTGCCCACCCAGTGTCGAACCTTATCTTGTCCTGCTTTCTCTCGTTGTAGGTCGACCAGCATACAGTCGACAGCAAAGGCTAAGTCGGGTACCGAATCAATGAGGGTGCCATCCAGATCAAACATTATGAGCCGAGCCTGTTTGCTACAAACCTTTTCAATAAGTGTCACATGTAATCCTATTACTGTTAGTTTTCAGAATATTTTCTGATGATCTTATCGATTATTCTACATGGCAGCTCGAATCCTGTCGTGTCTTTGCATGCTATTGGGATTAAGGAGCAAATTTAATTGTTAAAGGAAGCTTTAGTGGTGTTTAAAAACAGGCTATTTGAATATGAGTTCAATATATTTTACTTTTTGTGACTATTGGTCATAAAATTTTCTTCCCTTCTAGTGTATGCTATCGATATTAACTCAAGGCCTTAGTTTACTGACGTTTTAAATGGCCATCCTTTATTGATTGATTAGCTTTTAAGTGAGGCATGATGAACCGCTCTTTAGTTTTTTCTATTGTTATGGCAATAGTCGCTACCCTGTGGATTCTATCGGGGAATTTTAAAGATGATGCCGAGCACCAAGGACAGGACGTTATTGCGGAATCATCTCAGCGCGATGAAGGTTTGTTCCGCGTGACCGTAAAGCAGTTTAAGGCACAGGAGCTCACACAGCGTATCGACTTGCAAGGTGAAATAGATGCCGATAGAAATGTTGATATTCGTGCTGAGACCGAAGGAGCTATTGCTAAATTGATCGCCAAGAAAGGTGATCGAATGACAGCCGGTCAACGTGTGCTCAATTTGGCGATGAATGATAGGCAGGCTCGCTTGGCAAGGGCTAAAGCGGATCTTAAGGTTGCAAGGGCCGAGTTGAAATCAAGCTTAAGTCTGAAGGAAAAGAATCTCTTATCCGAAAATCAGCTGCAACAAAATCAGGCGAATGTAATGGCGGCTGAAGCCGCGGTTAAAGAGGTTGAGCTGGAAATCGAACACACCCATATACTTAGCCCTTTTGCGGGTGTTTTAAATGACTTACACGTTGAGCAGGGTGACTACGTTGCTCCAGGCACTGTGTTGGCAACAATTGTCGACGATCAGGCGCTTATCATTAGTGCTGATGTTCCTCAGCAGCACGTTGCCAAATTAGCTTTGGGGCAAGTGGTTGAGGCAAAGTTACTCAATGGTACTGAGCTAAAGGGCAAGATCACTTATATATCGAGCATTGCTGATTTGGCGACACGCGCTTTCAGAATAGAGGCCTTGGCGCAGAATTCGTCTCAAGTAAAACGCTTTGGCCAAAGCGCTCGCGTTAGTATTTTGCTTGGCCAGCAAAAAGCCCACAAACTTTCTCCTTCATTATTAAGCCTTGATAGTCAGGGTGAACTGCAAATTAAAGGACTCGATGTTGAGGGGCGGGTAAAAGCATATCCGGTTGAACTCTTACGCAGCGAGAATGATGGTGTTTGGCTAGGCGGTTTACCCGAGGTGCTTGAGCTTATTACCGTCGGGCAAGGTTTTGTTTCGGTTGGTGAAAAGGTCAGCCCTGTTCGAGTTTCGGCAGAAGATAAGGCGTCAGGAGTAGATTCTTAATGAAAGAGTACTTTGGTACGGCACCAAAAACGCCAATCGACTGGGCGATAGAGCGTCGCCGTGCTGTGCTGTTGGTCTTGGTATTTTTACTAATATCCGGGATTTTTGCTTATCAGAGTATCCCAAAAGAGTCTGAGCCGGATATTGCCATTCCTATTGTTTACGTATCGATGTCGCATGAGGGTATTTCACCTGAAGATGCCGAGCGCCTACTTATTCGGCCAATGGAGAAAGAGCTTAAGTCGATAGAGGGTGTCAAAGAGATGAGCTCCGTTGCCTCCGAAGGGCATGCATCGGTGACGCTTGAATTTGATGCCGGTTTTGACAGTGATACGGCCTTGGATGACGTCCGTGAAAAGGTTGACCGTGCCAAATCAAAGCTACCTGCGAGTAGTGATGAACCTGAAGTTAATGAAGTAAACGTCGCTCTGTTTCCAGTTTTCAGCATGAGCTTGGCAGGCCCTATTCCTGAGCGGCAGTTATTGGCTATTGTGAGAGATCTAAGAGATGACTTGGAGGCGCTTCCTGGGGTGCTGGAAGTCGATATTGGCGGCGAGCGCGATGAAGTATTGGAAATTATTGTTGACCCGCTGGTACTGGAAACATACCAGATAAACTTTGAGACCGTGTTGAGCATTGTTAATCGTAATAACCAGTTGGTTGCTGCTGGCGCCATAGATAGTGGTTATGGTCGTCATGTCATTAAAGTGCCGGGTGTTATTGAGGATCTGGAAGATATTATGGCCCTGCCGATCAAAGTGGTTGGTGATAGGGTGGTGAGTTTTAGGGATGTTGCGACGGTAAGGCGCTCCTTTAAAGACCCGACAGGGTTTGCTCGTGTAAACGGGGAGTCTGCTTTGTCTTTAGAAGTTAAAAAGCGTGTCGGTTCAAACATTATCGAAGTGATTGAAAGCGTTAAGGCTATTGTTAAAGAAAAACGTCAATTTTGGCCTGCTGCGGTCAAGGAAACGTTTATTCTCGACAAGTCGGGCGAAATCAGAGATATGCTCCAAGATCTGCAAAACAACGTGTCGAGCGCGATTATTATGGTCATGATCGTCATTGTTGGAGCTTTGGGCTTACGTTCTTCATTCTTGGTGGGCATAGCTATTCCAGCATCCTTCCTTAGCAGTATTATGATTATTAATATGATGGGTTTGACCTTGAATATTGTGGTGCTGTTTAGCTTGATTCTGGTTGTCGGGATGTTGGTAGATGGAGCCATTGTTGTTGCCGAGTTAGCCTCACGAAATCAAAGTAAAGGGATGTCGGCAGCGAAAGCTTACGCAAGTGCATCAAAGCGGATGTCATGGCCGATCATCGCATCGACCGCGACAACGCTGGCTGTTTTTCTTCCCTTGATTGCTTGGCCGGGTGTTGTCGGCGAATTCATGAAGTTCTTACCCATTACGGTGATGATTTGTTTGATGGCATCGCTTGTTATGGCTCTGGTATTTTTGCCCGTTTTAGGCTCATGGTTAGGAGGGCAAACTAAGGCTAAAGGGAAGTTAGTAGACGAGTATGAACGTGATGGAGGTCATCCGCATACAATAAGCTCATTGAATGAAGAAGCCGGTGTGATGAAACGGGCCTATGTTTCAAGCTTGAGTGCCTTGCTGAAGAGACCGGGCTTAACATTTATCGGTGCACTGGGCGTCATAGTCTTCAGTTATGTCGCCTATGGGGCTTTCGGAAAGGGTGTAGAGTTCTTTCCAGATGTCGAACCGGATAGCGCGCAGGTTCTTATTCACGCTAGAGGTGACTTATCGATACATGAAAAAGATGCCTTGTTAAAACAGGTTGAACGTCGGTTTTTAAGTCTGATTGAAGGCAAAAACGAGCTTGAATCAATTTATGCCCGTTCTTTCAATCAAGCTCAGAATGCAATGGCCGAGGATGTGATCGGTTCAATTCAGTTTCAATTTGTTGATTGGGATAAGCGGCGTGTAGCGTCAGAAATT
>NZ_LWGG01000267.1:0-1366 GCF_001635365.1 Oleiphilus sp. HI0128
ATAGCAGATGGTTATAGTGGGGCGACGCCTTTGGATGTCTATAAGCATGAAATTGCACACTCTACTGCGGATGTCGTTCTGCAAAATCCGGTATTTGGTGCCGGATTTTCCTTGGGTTGGGAATGGGTAAATCTGATGTTCCTGGCAGGTGGCCTGGTGTTACTTGTGAAAAAGATCATACCTTGGCAGACGCCTTTGGGAGTAATCCTTGGCTTGGCCTTGCCAGCGCTTGTCTTGGGCTATGATGCAGACCAGTTCGCACCGCTTAGCCTGCATATGCTGTCTGGTGCGACCATGCTGGGAGCTTTCTTTATAGCAACGGATCCCGTTACCTCATGTACCACGACTCGTGGCCGTTTGATTTTTGGTATTGGTATCGGTTTACTGACCTATATTATTCGCGTTTATGGTGCATACCCTGATGCCTTTGCTTTCGCTGTGCTATTGATGAATTTTGCAGCACCCCTGATTGATGTTTATACGCAGCCAAGAACTTATGGCTATGAGTCGGCAAAACGCGGCGCCAAGCAGAAAGAGGAGGCTTAAGAGATGACTGATAAGCTTAATCCAACTGACGAACGAGAAGAGCTGGGCGAACCGCTTTCTGAAACGATAGACACCCTGGGCTTGTCGATACTTCGGTCTGCGTGGGGGCTGGGTTTGTTCGCAATTATTACTGCCGGTTTAATTGCCTTTACCCAACAGGGGACGAAAGAGAAAATTGCAGAGCAGGTGAAGCAAGCAAGGTCAAAGGCCTTATTGCAGATTGTGCCACTTTCTGAGTTCGATAATGAATTACTCGATGATGCCTTTACACTAGCTCCATCTGAAGCCTTGGGGACTATTGAACCAGTAGAGGCATTCATCGCTTTAAAAGATCAGCTTCCTACCCACCTAATATTGCCTGTTGTGGCGCCTGATGGATATACAGGCCCTATACGTTTGATTATGAGTATTGATATGTCGGGGGAGCTTAAGGGTGTGAGAGTGATAGAGCATAAAGAGACGCCGGGCTTAGGTGATAAAATCGACTTGAAGAAGTCTGATTGGGTTTTATCCTTCAACGGCAAGTCTTTGGCGAACTTGACTGAAACTCAGTGGCAAGTGAAGAAAGATGGTGGAGACTTTGATCAGTTAACAGGTGCAACCATTACACCTCGTGCGATAGTCAGTGCGGTGCATAAAGCGCTGATCTACTTTAGTGAGAACAAAGATCGGATTCTGGATCAGGCAATGAGTTCTAAGTCGGGAACTGATACTGCAGCAGGTGAGGCACAATAATGGCAGCAGCAGAAAATAGCGCAGATTTAATACCGGAACAAAGCGAAGGTGCGAAGCAAAGCTTTGTTAGCAGTGGCGAGTTCAA
>NZ_LWGG01000268.1:0-1219 GCF_001635365.1 Oleiphilus sp. HI0128
TACATTTGGTCTAGACTCATAGATAATCCCAATCACACCAAGCGGCACACGCATCTTGCCAACCTGAATACCGGAAGGCATATACTTGAGATCGTTAATAATTCCAACAGGATCATCAAGCCCTGCTACTTGCTGCAAGCCTTCAATCATGCCATCTATACGCGCTGGCGTAAGCTCCAAACGATCAAGCATCGCATCATCCAAACCATTTTCACGCCCAGCCTCAAGATCCTTTTTATTCTCTTGAATCAACATATCACGCTTGGCATTCAAAGCATCAGCGGTTGCTAATAGAGCTTTGTTTTTTAATCCGGTACTGACTGAAGTCATCTGGCTAGCAGCTTGACGAGCTGCCTCACCCACTTTGACCATATAGGCTTTAACGTCCATCTTCTTCTCTTGGCTTAATTATCAAAAACGCGATTATAGCGTGTTCCTACTGCCGCTCCTAGTACTAGCAATGTAGCACCCCAAAAAGAGCCGCCAAACAGCGATAAACTAAACACAAGACATCCGTATTTCTTACTGATATCGAGACATCTTAAATAGAACATTATATTCTAAACATCTGATCTTTTAGCATAAGTGAGAATATAAGCGCACTCCACCACCACTCACTAAAGCACCACATCCCTTATTATTTAGCGACAAGCCTGTTATAATTCCGCACCCTTTTGTTAGGTAGCAGCCTATAGAAATAGCAGCTATCCACTTAAACACGATTTTTTCGTTTATTGACCTCTGGTAAGAGTTACATATATGTCGCAATACAATTTGACTCATTTAAAGCAATTGGAAGCTGAAAGCATCCACATCATTCGAGAAGTAGCCGCTGAATTTGATAATCCGGTAATGCTCTATTCTGTCGGTAAAGATTCCGCTGTTATGCTGCACTTGGCTCGCAAAGCTTTTGCACCAGGTAAGCCACCTTTCCCTCTAATGCATGTTGACACTACCTGGAAATTCCAGGAAATGATCAAGTTTCGTGACGAGACCGTTAAAAAGTATGGCTTCGATCTGATCGTGCATATCAACCAGGAAGGCGTTGATCAAGGCATCGGACCTTTTACTCACGGTAGTGCCAAGCACACCGACGTAATGAAAACCCAAGGTCTTAAACAAGCACTGGACAAATATCAGTTTGACGCAGCCTTCGGTGGCGCACGACGTGACGAAGAAAAGTCTCGCGCTAAAGAACGTGTTTACTCTTTCCGTGATG
>NZ_LWGG01000269.1:0-793 GCF_001635365.1 Oleiphilus sp. HI0128
GCGTTTGTCAGGCAACGCAGCTACAATTACTTCTGAACATTGAAGTATGCCCTCTACCTTCAGTTTGAGAAAATCTTGCTCACGCTCTCCTAGGGCTTGCGCAGTAAATTTTCGCTCTTTATCCACGAGTAAATGAATTGAGTGCTTAATATCGTAATTCTTGATTCGGATAAAACGCCAAGGCTGCATTAATCCAACACTAGGCGCCAAGTGAGCTGCCGCAAGAATTCTACCGAGCGTAGTTTCTTCTAGCGGCTGACCATTAAAATGGCGCATATCCCTGCGCTCAGCCATAACGCGGTATATTGCCTTTTTATCGGCTTCAGGATAACTGAACGACTTACTCATGACTTAGAGCCCATCTCATCATCCTTACGGCTATTGGCGATGCGCAAGCGGCGTTTTATCACTGGCGCTAGCTATTTTCTCTTTTTCTTCATCGAGTATTTCTTGAGGAAATTGTCTCATGAAACAATTACAAATCCCGTCACCTATCATGGTTCGTGGCCCCATTGGGTGTCCGATATGTTTGTAAACGCCATGGGAATGCCCATGACTATGTGAGTGGCCATGAGAGTGGCCATGAGAGTGTGAGTGGTCATGAGAATGACCGTGTGAATGTTCATGACTAGGTGAGTCATCGTGCGAATGACTGCTTTCAGACACGCTGCCATTTGGATTATTCGGGTCAAATTCAGCATGATGGTGATGCACGTCAACCTCTCCTGCCGCCAGCCTCCGCTTGAACGATGACATTAAGTTTTCTGGCAGTAACTGATTCGTCATAATTTCA
>NZ_LWGG01000270.1:0-607 GCF_001635365.1 Oleiphilus sp. HI0128
GTATACTGAGCCCAATGAAAAAATGGTTAATATAGTAGGACATTATGAAAGCATTAGTAATTGTTGCACACGGCTCACGACGAGCGTCCTCCAATGATGAAGTACGGGAGCTTTCCCGTAGCGTTCAGAATAAGGTCGGCGCTCAATATGCGATCGTCAATACTGGCTTTTTGGAGCTGGCTGAGCCATTAATACCCGACTCAATTATCCAGTGTATAGAGCAGGGAGCATCTGAAGTAGATGTCTTGCCTTACTTCTTGTCAGCCGGTAGGCATGTTATAGAAGACGTTCCGGCCGAAGTTGCTAAGGCTAGGGAGCAGTACCCTGATGTTAAGATAAACATTAAGACTCATCTGGGAGGTATGCCTGCGATGGTCAGTTTGATTCAGGATACGCTAAGCGTATCCTGATGAGCCTCGTTATAATTAGCGAGTCGTGGCTTTTTTAGTTTTCGTCTTTCTTGTCTTGGCTTTTTTTGTAAGTAAGCCTTCAAGCTCCTCGAGCGCTTCTCCTGAAAATACTGCCAGGTTCTGCATGCTTGGCAAGGTGTCACGACAACCGGTATAGCCAAAATTCAGTGAACCATCATAGCTTAAACAAGTAATAT
>NZ_LWGG01000271.1:0-684 GCF_001635365.1 Oleiphilus sp. HI0128
GTGCCGCTCAGTTTGTCTACATATCTGTCGTCTGTTAGATCATTGACACTAACCCCGGGCCGCTTGCTTGCAACAGATAGCATTGAGCCTTCGCGCTGGTGCCCCCAGCCGTGAGGAATGCTGACAACGCCCGGCATGATATCTTCAGTTAACTCTACTTCAATCTCAAGCTGTCCAACTCTGCTACTTACGTGAGCGAGTTCTCCGTTTTTAAGTTGTACTTGTTTCGCGTCGTCAGGGTGGATCATCAGAGTACAGCGATTTTTACCTTTTACCAGGCGCCTGCTGTTATGTAGCCAGGAATTGTTAGAGCGGACGTGACGCCTGCCAATTAATAAGAGTTGTCCGTTTTCGGCTTTGTGACTGTCAAGCAGTTGCTCGCCGCGTTTACGTAGGCGAGTCATATCTTTTAAGTAAGTATTCGGTGCGAGTCGAATTCGTTTCTTCACGCTGTAGAGCCGTTCGGGTAGGCGAGATTGCAAGGGGCCTAAGTCGATACCGTGAGGGTAATTAAGTAAAGAGCTAACACAAAGGCCTTTGCTCAAACTTCTGTTTTGAGAACCATAAGGGCTGAGATCCAGAATCTTCCGGGCTGGGTGTTTGCTTGGTAAGAACCCCTGTAAGGCATCGACCAGGAAACGCCCTGCTTGGCTAGTGCCAGGGAGCTGCGTACCATAAGGGCCG
>NZ_LWGG01000272.1:0-1008 GCF_001635365.1 Oleiphilus sp. HI0128
ACAATGAAAACTTTAAAAGCAGAAAACCTAGCCAAGGCCTATGATAAACGCCAAATAGTTAAAGATGTTTCCCTGACTATCAACAGCGGTGAAGTGATCGGGCTGCTCGGCCCTAACGGTGCTGGTAAAACCACTTGTTTCTATATGATTGTAGGCCTGGTTAAGCATGATAAAGGCAAGATATCAGTTAATGATACCGACCTATCATCCATGGCTATGCATGATAGGGCACGAAACGGTGTCGGCTACCTGCCCCAGGAAGCTTCAATATTTAGAAAGTTAAGTGTTCGAGACAATATCCTGGCGGTACTAGAGATTAGAAAAGATCTTTCTCGCAGCGAAAGGCGACAAAGAATGGAAGCCTTACTCGAAGAGTTTCACATCACTCACATCAAAGATAGTCTTGGCATGGCCTTGTCAGGCGGTGAACGTAGGCGAGTGGAAATAGCCAGAGCTTTAGCAATGGAGCCTGACTTCATTCTACTCGATGAGCCCTTCGCAGGTGTCGACCCAATATCGGTCAACGACATCAAGTCAATCGTCTCTCACCTTAAAAGTAAAAATATCGGCGTACTCATAACCGATCACAACGTTAGAGAAACGCTGGATATTTGTGAAAAAGCCTATATTGTTGGTGATGGCCATATCATTGCTTCAGGAAGTGCTGAAGACATTCTGAATAATGAAAAGGTCAAACAAGTCTACTTGGGCAATCAATTCAAATTATAAGCCAGTGGCTAGTTCATAGCATTCGATTCGAACAGCATATACAAACAATTAAGCATGACTTTCAGCTTAGAAATGAGTAGCATGCAATTTTCACGTCAACAAGACGATAACTTGATCTAAAACAATTATTTGTAGGCTGGTAACGTAAATATACTTTTATTTGTTTCACACTTTGCTATCTTCGCACTACACTTGTGTAAATGAAGTAAATATAAATACGTTTATTCACAGCGACCATTTCCGCAAAATATAATAAGCGACAATACATGATTCAAAATT
>NZ_LWGG01000273.1:0-900 GCF_001635365.1 Oleiphilus sp. HI0128
GTGTAAGCGGCCAATTTCAGCACTACTCAAACCAACCACTTCAGAAAGCACTTCATCGGTTTGCTGCCCTAGTTTTGGCGCCGGTTGCGCAGGCTGGCGTTCAAATGCCGAGAAGTTCCAAGGAGCTCCTGCTGCTCTGAATGAACCAACACCAGGCTGATCAATTTGGTTAAACATTGGATTGTCTAGCGAGCATTCCGGGTCACTATCTACCATTTCCTTAACCGTTTGATACTTACTCCAACAAACTCCGTTTTCATTGAAGCGAGACTCAATATCCTTAAAACTGCGCTTAGAAATATAGTCAGAAAATAAAGCCGAAATCTCATCACGAGACTCAAAGCGAGCACCTTCCTGAGAAAAATCACGTCCTAGCGTTGCCGCTAGCTGGTCCATTTTTTCAGCTGTTTCTGTAGCAATACACAAGGACTTCCACTGGCGTTTGGTCAAGCCAATCACCATGACACGCTCGCCATCAGATGTCGTAAAGTCTCGTCCAAACGCACCGAAGAGATAGTTTCCATAACGTGGACGCTCTTCTCCTAACTGCGCTTCAGCAATAAATCCTAAGTGCCCCATCACTGCCATGGCCGCATCAGCCAAAGCAATCTTAGTGTGCTGTCCTTCACCTGTGCGATAACGATGACGCTCTGCAGCTAACAAGCCCAGTGCAGCCATCTGTCCTGTCACCAGATCCCAGGCAGGAAGTACGTGATTCGTTGGCGAGTTACTATCAGAGGGGCCTGTCAAAAACGGTAAGCCAATGGCCGGGTTAACCGTATAGTCTACAGCCGAGCCACCATGCCTATCGCCTTGAACGGTGAGCTGTATCATGTCTGGACGAATTGCCTTAAGATCCTCATAAGACAACCAACCCTTAGGTGGAAAGTTTGTCAATAG
>NZ_LWGG01000274.1:0-1062 GCF_001635365.1 Oleiphilus sp. HI0128
ACTAAGTGCAGCAGGCTTCGAGCAAGAAGGTATTCACGTTGATCAGGTCTACCTGTCAGGCTCGCCCAAAGTTGGTAGCCCTAAGTGGGTTGAAAAAGCTCAAGTTCTTCTCGCTAACCGAGTGCATAGAGTGGTGTATGAACAAGACCTTATTGCCCGCTTACCGGTAAATCAACAGGCACTGAACGAGTTTAAGTCGATATCCAGCATTGCTCCAGACTTTATCGCGAATTCGATGAACGAAGCAAACAGCCTGATGAACTTCGATACCCTAGGTAGGCAGATCTCACTCGACCACTATGCTAACTATGTTGAGTGGAACGAAAGTGACTCTGTTTCATTGGAACAAATATACTGGTTGAACCTAGCAGATGATCTTTCAATTGCTAAACATGCTTCCTTAAGCCCACTTGATCAGATAAATAATATGACAAGTGTCATTTCAGCTAATACAGAAGACCATTCACAACTAAAAGATGATGGCTACTTCTGTGCAATGATAGCCGCGCTGGAAAATGAACACTAAAGTGACTCGGCTCAAGCCAAAGTGCTTTGAATACACATTTGCGGCGATCTTCTACTAAACTAATAAGGATATAATTAGTTTTGGAGCCTATTTCTTGATTGCAAATCGTGAACAGCTTGTAGAGTCACTTGAAAAAAGTAAAAGCTATCAACACCAGCATCTTGGGCAGATATTACTGCAAACCGGCATTATCACGTCAAAACAGTTAAGCACCGCCCTGCATAAACAAATTGCTGAGGGCAAGAAAGAAATGCTAGGGCATATATTGCAGCGCTTGGGCTACGCTAGCGACCACCAGGTTCGCAATGCACTTTCCTGCTGTCTGGAGATACCTTTTATTCAGCTCGCCGGGTTTGACGTTGATGAACATGCGTTGCAACTAGTTCCTGCCGAGTTTGCCAGAGCACATGCTGTTATTCCCCTCATGGCTCACAAAGATCGCTTAGTCGTGGCGATGGAAGACCCGTCTGATAACGAAACCATCAACCTACTGCATTNTTTATCTGANCAAGTGNNCTTAAGGAAGCATGTTTAGC
>NZ_LWGG01000275.1:0-1502 GCF_001635365.1 Oleiphilus sp. HI0128
TTATTGCTTTGGGTGTGGGCTTAGGTGTCGATTACGGTATCTATATCTACTCTCGTCTAGAGGAGTACCTAACGCAAGGCATGACTTTACAGAGAGCTTATTTCCATACGCTCCACTCAACGGGTAAAGCCGTTGCTTTTACAGGGCTGACCCTGGCTATCGGTACTACAACCTGGATCTTTTCGCCGATCAAATTTCAAGCGGATATGGGGATACTGTTAACCTTCATGTTTCTTTGGAAT
The DNA here is from genome assembly GCF_001635365.1 of Oleiphilus sp. HI0128. NCBI lineage: Bacteria > Pseudomonadati > Pseudomonadota > Gammaproteobacteria > Oceanospirillales > Oleiphilaceae > Oleiphilus > Oleiphilus sp. HI0128. The sequence goes on from NZ_LWGG01000275.1 coordinate 243, forward strand.
ATGCTTGGCTCAATTACCCTATTACCCATGCTCGCCTATTACTTTGTCAAAGATGGTGAGGAGGATGAGCTTGTTGTGTATCGAGATGACCTGGCCTGAGATAACTCAGAGTCGAGACCGGGTCGACAACTTTGAACTCGTGACCGCAAATGTCAAAAACAGGCAAGTGCTGTCATGGAGAGGCGCCGGCTAATAATGCTAATGTGCCTTTTTTACATCAAGTCTAGCGTGGGCTGATGTTGTGTAAAAAGATTATACAAAACAATCATTACATAAAATAAAAAGGACTCATTATGAAGAAAATAATCGCATTATTACTTATTTCTGCGGGACTCACAGGCTGTGGCGGTGTTGGTAGTCTAGTCAGCAATGACCGTGTAACAGACGCTGACAACGATCAAGTTGTAACCATTGNGGATTCGATTTTCGCTTTATCCGGTAAGATTCAGGATATTCTTGAAGACTATGCTGGAGAAACGTTCCGTCAATATACTATCTCGGGTGCAGAAGTAACGGGCGGTATCTATGCAACTGATATTGCAACGCAATTCGAGATTGCCAAGAACGATAATCCGAATATCCAGACGATCGTTATGGATGCTGCAGGTAACGATATTCTTATCCCTATCATTACTATGTTTGACTGGTACAACTGTAAGACAGAGTGGTATCAGTGGTGGGGTTTAAGCTCTTCTTGTAAAAACCTGATTGACGACTTGTATGTTGATGTCGTTAATTTGTTGAATAATATCGATGCAAATGGTGTTGAAAACGTTATCTTCCTTGGCTACTACTACCCTAAAAATGCACTACTTTGGTTGGATGATGTGGAAGAAGCGGTTGATTATGGCGATATGCGTTTAGCCCAGGCATGTGCGAACTCTACAGCAAATTGTACCTTTATCGACCCTCGCTCAGTAATCAATGACCGCGATATTATTATTGATGGTATCCATCCTGCGACCAGTGGCTCGCAAAAGCTCGCTGACCTTATTTGGCCAGTATTGCAGCCAATGTTATAAAAGAGGATAGGGCCTGCGACCTGATATCGTAGCAGGCTATCTATTGGATATCTTAATTAGGCAACCCACTTGTGAAGCAAGTGGGTTGTTTTCATTTTAAGGAATGATAATCAATGAAGAAATCGATTATTGGGCTGGTAGTGGTAGCTGGTAGTGTTACTGTCTATCAGTTGAGCGTTAACTCGATGGATATAGCAAATACCTCTCTGGAGCCAGAGAGTATCTTAGGAAATTATAG
>NZ_LWGG01000276.1:0-1096 GCF_001635365.1 Oleiphilus sp. HI0128
CAAGTAATGCGAATGATTATTAGTTGTCACCGACCCCTTTTGCAATTTATTGGATAATCTGTTGAGTATCCAATCCATGGGATTCTGCATAGCTATCCAGCTCATTAAAATACGAAACACGCATAGCGAGATAAGTGTTAGAAAATAATTTAACCGCTTCTGCTTCTGTTGAATCAATAAATAGCGTATCGATATCTTCCTTGACTGCTCCTTGAGCGAGCAACGCTGCAAATGTCTTTGCCAGTTCACTTTGTGAGCCAACAATAATTCGTGATGGGTATAGGTTGTCATGTAGCGCCTTCCCTTCTCGAAGAAACTCAGGAGAGAAAACGATATTGTCTGTATCAAACTCGCTACGAACGCGTTTGGTAAAGCCAACAGGTACCGTAGACTTAATAATCATCATGGCGCTGGGGTTAATTTCAAGAACGTCTCGAATAACTGATTCAACAGATGAGGTATTAAAGTAATTGGTTTCCGTATCATAATCAGTCGGAGTAGCAATCACAACATAATCGGCACCAACATAAGTGGCTTTCTTATCCAAAGACGCCCTAAAGTTCAGCTCTTTATTCAGCAGAAAATCTTCGATTTCTGAATCAACAATGGGTGATTTTTTGTCATTCAACAAAGCAACTTTTTGCTCCTCTATATCCAGCGCCACAACTTCATTATGCTGCGCAAGTAACATGGCATTTGAAAGGCCTACGTAGCCAGTCCCTGCTATTGCTATTTTCATGGTTTCTCTCTTTAAAAATCTGCTAATGCGATTCGCTACTTATACGCTGTATCAGCGAAAAGTAGTAACACTTAAATTATTATGAGTAACATCGTAGATAGAGCTTAGACAATCGAGAAAGTGTTTATTTAACTGAACAAAGCAATACCATTTTCCATGAAGAATGGTGGGTAGCACAGCTTACATGTTCAACACTGCACCAGCCTGGGACATAACCGCCTTTGATCAAGGATTAGATTTCAGCTTTGACCGCTTCCAAGCTTGCTCTCAAATGACAAAAACTTAACAAGCATCTTCAGTTCAGGTTCAACAACATGTATTTCATCTTTGTTAAGATGTATCAAAAACAACGAAAGA
>NZ_LWGG01000277.1:0-12761 GCF_001635365.1 Oleiphilus sp. HI0128
ATTCCAAAGACCCCCGTCATTCCCGCGAAGGCGGGAATGACAGCGTTTTATGGAAATGTCTGTGGGTAACGATAAAAAAGAGTGTAGAGAGAGTAATAACCTCTTTATACAGCCAAGTACTTACTAATCAAGTCATCACTCAGCTTATCCATCGTGTCATTGGCCACGACACGGCCTCTATCCATTAGCCTAAAGGATTGTCCAACGCGTCGAGCAAAGCCAAGTTTCTGCTCTACAAGGATAACCGTCAAGCCTTCTTCTTCATTTAACTTCATCACAACATCGCCAATTTGCTTAACAATGTTAGGCTGAATACCTTCATTTGGCTCATCCAGAATTAACACCTTAGGCTCTATAATCAGCGCTCTGCCAATGGCCAACTGCTGTTGCTGGCCACCCGATAAGTCACCACCGCGGCGATGCATCATTTCGCCTAGCACAGGGAATAGATCAAAAATTTTCTGAGGAATTTCACCCGCGCCTTCCTGACCTTTTAAACGTCCCTTGCGAATAGGCAAACCCACACGTAAATTCTCTTCAACGGTTAGTAATGGAAAGATCTCCCGTCCCTGCGGCACATAGCCAATACCTGCGGGTGCTCGAGCTTCGGCTGTTTTTCCCTGCAAAGGCTGGCCATCCATTAATATTTCGCCATTGGTGACGGGAAGCAGTCCCATGATGGCCTTAAGTAAGGTAGTTTTACCGACACCATTACGGCCCATGATACAAGTGCGTGAACCTGGCTCGATCTGCATGTCCAAGTCCCAAAGGATTTGAGTGCCGCCGTAATGCTGATTAACCTTGTTTATTGAAATCATAATTAAGCCTCATCACCCGTTTCATCACCCAAATACACTTCCCTTACATCTTTATTATTTTGCACCTCGTCCATAGTCCCCTCTGCCAATACAGAGCCTTGATGCAATACCGTCACGGTTTTGGCAATTGATCGAACAAATTCCATATCGTGTTCAACGACCACGACGGTGTGTTCACCCGCTAAAGAGTTCAACAGCTCAGCGGTTCGTTCTGTTTCTTGTGCCGTCATGCCAGCAACCGGCTCGTCAACTAATAGCAAACGTGGCTCAGACGCGAGCAACATACCAATTTCCAACCACTGCTTTTGCCCATGTGATAAGGAACCTGCCAGCATCATACGGTGCTCTTTCAAGCCAATTGTTTCCAATACGTGGTCAATTCGGCCTATCTCTTCCGAACTAAGTGTAGAAAATAAAGTGGGCAGCACGCGCTTGTTTGTTTTTAGCGCTAGCTCAAGGTTATCCAGAACTGTATGCGCTTCAAACACTGTGGGCTTTTGAAACTTTCGACCTATCCCTAGCTGAGCAATCTCTGCTTCATCTTTTTCCAGCAAGTTATGTGTTTGACCAAAATAAACCGAGCCTTCGTCACATTGGGTCTTTCCGGTAATCACATCCATCAAGGTCGTTTTACCTGCGCCATTTGCACCTATTAAGCAGCGAAGTTCACCATCATTGATATAGAGGTTCATGTCATTCAGTGCTTTAAAGCCGTCGAAACTGACTGACAAGCCTTCGATATAGAGAATCACGTTCTTCGATACATCAACATGCACATCGTCTTCGCGCATGAAACTCCATACTTGGTCTCGACGCATCGTTTCTCGAGTTGTATCCAATACATTCATGATGCTGTCTCCCCGGTTTCTAATTTATTCTTCTTTAGCGTTCGCTTGTCTCTAATTTGCTCCATTAAGCCCATCAGGCCTTTTGGTAAGTAAAGCGTAACGAAGACAAACAAGGCACCCAATGCGAATAACCAACCATCTGGCATAATCGCGGTGAATTTAGTCTTCGCAAAATTCACTAACAATGCACCGATAACTGCACCAATCAAAGTTCCTCGGCCACCCACTGCTACCCAGATCACCATTTCGATAGAGTTAATGGGTGAGAATTCACCTGGGTTAATAATACCGACTTGAGGAACGTACAAGGCACCCGCTACTGCCGCAATCACAGCTGAGTAGACGAACAACCAAACTTTATAGCGCTCAGTACGATAGCCAATAAAACGTGCTCTGTTTTCACCATCACGAATCGCGACAATAACCTTGCCAAAGCGTGATTTAAATATCGCATGGCTCGCAAGCAACACTAAACACAATATGACAGAGGTGGCGACAAACAAACCAATTCGCGTGCTGTCTGCTTGTAAATCAAAGCCTAGTATCTCTTTGAAATCTGTTAAGCCGTTGGTCCCGCCAAAACCCATCTCGTTTCGGTAGAAAGACAGCATCAATGCATAAGTCAGTGCTTGCGTCATGATCGATAGATATACACCCGTGACTCGAGACCTGAATGCCAACCAACCGAACACGAAAGCTAGCAAGCCAGGCACCAATGCCACCATGATCATCGCAAACCAGAATTGATCCATACCCTGCCAGAACCAAGGTAGCTCTTGCCAATTCAGAAAGACCATAAAGTCAGGTAGCTCAGGGTGACCATAGACACCACGGTCACCAATCTGACGCATTAAATACATGCCCATGCCGTAGCCACCAAGCGCGAAAAATGCACCATGACCCAAGCTCAAAATACCGCAATAGCCCCAGATAATATCAACTGCCAAAGCCAGCATGGCGTAGCACAAGTACTTACCCAGCAAAGTTATGGTATAGGTGCTGACATAAAACACTGAACCTTCAGGCATCACCAAGTTACCGATAGAGGCAAGGAAAGTGATGGCGAGTAAAAGAATTACAAATGGAAAGGTTCGACTCCCCGGCTGACCTTCTCGGCCCATTAATCCGCGATCAAACAGCGTACTTAAAATACTCATTCTGCCGCTCTCCCCTTCTGTGGAAACAGTCCTTTCGGTTTTTTCTGAATAAACAAGATGATGAATACCAATACCAAGATGCTAGCCAATACTGCACCGGTAACCGGCTCAAGAAATTTATTGGCAATACCTAAGCTGAAGCCTGCTACCAAGGTCCCCCAAAGGTTTCCAACACCACCAAACACAACGACCATAAAGGAGTCGATAATGTAAGCTTGCCCGAGATTCGGCCCTACGTTCGTTAACTGACTCAAAGCCACACCCGCCATACCGGCGATACCTGAACCTAAACCAAAAGTCATTGCATCGACCCAGTCTGTGCGAATACCCATGGCTTTTGCCATGTCACGGTTCTGAGCAACCGCACGAACATTCAACCCCAATGAGGTCTTATTTAAGATCAACAACAACAGACCAAACACCAATAATGCAAAGGCAAGAATGTAAAGGCGGTTCATCGTGAGCGATAAGACAGGGTTGATATCTAAGGAGCCACTCATCCAGCTCGGCGTTTCAACTTGGCGGTTGAGCGGAGAAAATACGGTGCGAACCAATTGCTGCAAGATGAGACTGATACCAAAGGTTGCCAGTAACGTTTCAAGCGGACGACCGTGAAGATGACGAATTACGCCTCGCTCTATACAGATGCCAACAAAGCCCGACACTAGGAAAGCTGCCGGAATAGCGACCCAAATCGAATAGTCGATAGCATTCGGCATCAGCAACTGAACCACATAAGTGGTATAAGCGCCCAGCATGATCATCTCACCATGCGCCATATTAATAACGCCCATAACGCCAAAGGTAATTGCCAGGCCAATTGCAGCAAGCAAAAGGACAGAACCTAAGCTCAATCCGAAAAAGAGCTTATCGACAAACTGAAAGTTAGCGACTCGATCTTCAATCAGTGTTAACGCCTTTTGTGCCGCCGCCACAACGACTTCATCACTATCATTTTCAACAATTTTGGCGAGCAGATTCTTAATCTCATTTTCCAAACGACCTGCCAGGGTTTCAATTGACGCCAGTCGTTCTTCGCGAACTTTGCTGTTTTCTAAGGCATAAATAGCAAGTGCAACCCCCATCATTTCCAATACTTCTTCATCTTGCTCAGACACTTTCACTGCTTGAATGGCTTCAATCAGGCTTTCATCCAAACTTGATAGTAAAGAAGTGAGCGCTGAAAGACGCAACTCTGGGTCCTTTGCACTTAGCTGAATACGTGCAATTGCCCCACGGAGATAAGAGCGCACTTTGTTATTCACACGAACTTTCTTGTAGAGTTTCTTTTTCAATGGCTCTAACTCAGCACCGGTGAAAACTTCGTGAAAGACTTTTTCGCCATCAACTTTTTTCACCGACATAAGTGAGTTACGGTCTTTCTTAAGATAATGAAGCTGCCCCTTTAGCATCACCTGAAACATGGGGAGCAAGGTTTCCCCTGCGTGTGCTTCCAAGTCTTTCAAGATCGGAATAATCTTCTTAAGCTTGGCTTTCGTCAGTTTGCTTAAGAGCGCTTGGGTTTCGCTATCTATTGCTGTCGCAACAGTGCTTGGACTGTTCTCGGCGTTCGATGCCGCATAGCTTTGGTTGAACACCAAGCTAAACATTATCGCAAGAATAAAGGGCAGGATTCTCACCGCTGTACTCCATTTTAGGTTCATTTAACACGCAACTTCCCTGTTGTGTCTGTTCAGATATGATCTGAAGCCAAACATCATAGGGAAATTACGGGGTTGTAGGTTTAGAAATGAGGAGCACCGGACAGTGCTCCCCTTTTAAGTTGCCGAATAAATGTTTCCGGCTAGCTAAAGCTCAGGTCTTAGAAGTTCTGACCAGAACACTTAGCTGTTTTAGTATTAAAGTTGCCGCACTTAACCGGGTCAGTCCAGTCAGCAATTAGGTCTTTAGAACCTGGTAGGTAGTTAGACCAAGCATCACCAATTACTTCACCGTTAGTTTCCCAAACCACTTCAAATTGACCATCTTCTTGAATCTCGCCAATTAAAACTGGCTTACTCAAATGGTGGTTAGTATTCATAACAGCAGTACCGCCAGTCAGGTTAGGTACCGATACACCCAAGATAGCTTGCTCAACTGCGTCTACGTCAGTAGTACCCGCTTTCTCAACTGCTTTCGCCCACATTTCGAAACCAATGTAGGTCGCTTCCATTGGGTCGTTAGTCACACGCTTGTCGTCTTTGATGTAAGACTTCCAGTTTGCAATAAACTCTTCGTTTACATCACTTTCAACGCTTTGGAAGTAGTTCCAAGCTGCCAAGTGACCAACAAGTGGCTTAGTGTCTAGACCAGACAGTTCTTCTTCACCAACAGAGAATGCAACCACTGGAATATCTTCAGCAGAAATACCCTGGTTACCTAGCTCTTTATAGAAAGGAACGTTTGCATCACCATTAATTGTTGAAACAACCGCTGTCTTCTTACCTGCGCTACCGAACTTCTTGATGTCTGAAACAATTGACTGCCAATCAGAGTGACCGAAAGGTGTGTAGTTGATCATGATATCTTTTTCTGCAACGCCTTTAGCCTTAAGGTATGCCTCAAGAATCTTGTTCGTTGTACGTGGGTAAACGTAATCAGTACCTGCAAGTACCCAACGCTCAACCTCAAGGTCATTCATCAAGTAGTCAACGGCTGGAACCGCTTGCTGGTTTGGCGCAGCACCTGTGTAGAAAACATTTTTAGACGACTCTTCACCTTCGTACTGAACAGGGTAGAACAACAAACCGTTCAACTCTTCAATGACAGGAAGAACCGCTTTACGTGAAGATGACGTCCAGCAACCGAAAATTACGTCAACCTCGTCTTTAGTAAGCAGTTCACGTGTTTTCTCTGCAAATAATGGCCAGTTCGATGCGGGGTCAACCACAACAGGCTCTAGCTTCTTACCTAGCAAACCACCTTCTTTGTTCTGCTCTTCGATCATCATTAGAACCGTGTCTTTCAGTGTTGTTTCACTGATCGCCATAGTGCCTGATAGAGAGTGAAGTACACCGACTTTAATCGTGTCAGCAGCCATTGCGCTCATTGCAAATGCTGAAGCACTTGCGCTAAGAACTAAACCTTTAAGCATTTTTTTCATTGTCATGATTCTACCTTCCTCAAAATAAGACTCTTGGATAATGAGGCACTTGTTATAAATTTGGAGTTATAGCCTCTTCATGAACGATTATGAAAAATATACTGCTTCGGGGGTATTGGCTGATTGACGAATTCGACTACGTCAAATAACGTATTCACTCTATAAACCGACTCTTACTGACACTCAATAAAGCTCGTTACAATAAGCCGCAAAGATTAAAAGACTAATAGAGATTGTTTGCTAGTATTAATAGTTAATAAAGAACAACTATGATATCCCCTGAGCTCATGCAAAAAAAATTCGTTGTAAAAGACATCCTGAAGCACCATAACATCACCAGCTGGTTCCAACCGATCATTAATGTCGAGCGGCGTGAACTCATCGGCTGGGAGGCCTTTTCACGAGGGCCAGAGACTGATAATGGTTTAGAAACGCCAGCAATGTTTGATACGGCTGCCGAAGCGGGTATTTTAAAACCTTTTGACTTGATGTGCCTACACACAGCGGCCGAGAGCTTTGACCAGCTTCAACTGGAGAACAAGTTATTCATCAACATATCCAACGAAATGCTCATCGCCAGTAGTCGTTTAAAGGATCAGGTTGGAAAACTCATTGCTGACAATAGAGTTCCATCAACACGTATGGTGTTGGAAATTGATGAAAAGAATGCCAGCAATAACATTAATGAGCTTATCGAAGCTGTTCATTTTTTTCATGAGCAAGGCTTTGAGGTCGCAGTTGACCATTTGAGTGGAATAGACAATGTTGGTGAAAGCGCGTCGTTACATAAACTCTGGTCTGAAATAAAACCAGATTACATCAAACTGGATCGCAGCTTCATTCAAAACGTAAATGGTAGTGCCAGCAAACAAAAAACGGTCAAAGAAGTGGTAGCTGTCGCCCGCTCGATTGGTTCTGTGTTAATTGCTGAAGGGGTCGAAACAGAAAAAGAGCTTAAGAAGCTATATGAGCTAGGAGTTCATAATGTCCAAGGCTATTTAATTCAAAAACCACAGTTAGCACCCGTCGCCCCCAAGCTCGATGACTTACTCGACAAAGAACTGTTCGCAGAAACCAACCAAAAAAGTTTGGCCTGCGACTTGGTTGTTTCAACAGCTCATGTCGAAGTCGGCACCACAATCCAAAGCGTCTTTGAGTTACTTGAAGCCAATGTTCACATGAGTTCCATTGCGGTAGTAGAGAATGAGAAAGTAAAAGGCATTATCTTTCGCACTCCCTTTATGAACAAGTATTCCAAGCGACAGAGACGAGAAGTCGTTCAAGCCAAGTGTATCTCAAGCGAAATGAGCTCAGACTTGCTGCATGTTGACGCTCATCAGCGCATAGAGCAAGTCAGCCGCCTGGTCACATCTCGCGCGCAATTAGATGCAGAGCATGACTTTATTATCTCTAATGAGCAGCATTTTCTTGGGATCGGAACGGTCATCGACCTATTACGCAAGGTCACTCAGTTGCGCGTCAAACCAGATCACCAGGAAAACATCCTGACCATGCTCCCGGGGAACACCCCTATCGGGAATTGCGTCATGGAACTTCTGGATAAAGATACTCCCTTCTCAATCGCGCTTCTCGATTTGGCAAACTTTAAACCCTTCAACAATCATTACAGCCACAACCGGGGTGATGAAGTACTGATCATGTTTGCCGAGATTCTAAGAAAGCAACTTAAACAAGGCGCTAGCTTTGCCGGGCATATCGGTGGGGATGATTTTGTACTGATTATGCCTCAGGATGAGTGGCAAGAATTACTCCGCTCCGTTTTCACTGAGTTCAACCACAAAGTACTTAAATTCTATTCGGATAACGACATCAAACAAGGTGGTATCGAAAGCACCGACCGAAATGGTCATATGCGCCTATTCGATTTTGTATCTCTCTCGGCAGGTGTCATGACCGTTAAAGAAGAATATTTCGACTCCTTCCAAAGCTTGCTGACTCAGCTTATACAACTAAAACAGCGCACAAAGAGACAACTTGGTACCTGCTTGGCCCATTTGAATGACGCTCAAATCAAGCTCTATTCTTATGATGAAAGCGGCTTTGTCGATGAAGGTGTGAGCGATTAACTTAGATATTGTCACCCAAGCAGCATAGGCGTGAACTATGCTCAAGTAGGCTACATAGAAAGTTAAACAATTTAAAGCAGGTAACATTATGGCGAGTATCGACAAACCGGCTCCACGAGAAAACTCTCACACGATAAGCGATAACCCCAGTATCAACATTTTACCTTGTGAGACAATGCCCTACGCCACAGTCTCCCCTGAAGGCTCCCTTGAAATCCTTTCTGCCTATGAAGTAAAACAATTAGTCGAGTTATCGAGAACCAAGGTCTATGAATTGTTTAAGCGCTGTGCTTTAGCGGTCTTAAATACCGGCAGCACCGTCGATGATACCAATGAAATCATCGAGCGCTATAAAGATTTCAGTATCAAATTTATACGCCAGTCTCGTGGTATCAAGCTGCTGATTGAAAATGCGCCTGGCTCAGCCTTTGTTGATGGCAAGATGATTCGCGGTATTCGGGAACAACTTTTTTCAGTATTAAGAGATGTGCTCTACGTTCAAAACCAACTGCTTGACCCTCAGCATTTTGACTTTGAACACTCCAAGGGCATCACTGATGCAGTCTTTCATATTCTTAGAAATGCCAACTTGCTGCGCAAAGGCGCCCAAGCACCGCTTATAGTCTGCTGGGGTGGCCACTCTATCAATCGATGCGAATATGAATTTACCAAAGAGGTGGGCTACCAACTAGGCCTTCGCGAAGCAAACATTATTACCGGCTGTGGCCCCGGCGCAATGAAGGGGCCCATGAAAGGTGCCACAATAGGCCACGCCAAACAGCATTTTGAAGAGCGGCGCTATATAGGCATTACAGAGCCAGGAATTATCGCAGCCGAGTCTCCAAACCCTATCGTCAATGAACTAGTTATACTCCCAGACATCGAAAAACGCCTGGAAGCCTTTGTGCGCTGTGGTCACGGGGTTATCGTATTTCCTGGCGGTGTTGGTACGGCAGAGGAAATTCTCTATATTTTGGGCATTCTACTTCACCCCAAAAACGCTAAGACCCCCTTCCCTTTAGTCTTTGCCGCCGGAAAAGAAAGCGAAGCCTATTTCAAGATGATTGACGATTTTATTGGCCAAACTCTTGGCGAAGAAGCACAAGAGAAATATCAAATTATTACTGACAATCCCGGTGCTGTCGCTCAGCATATGGTGCAAACCTGTCATAAGGTCTTTAAACATCGCCGCTCCCGAAAAGATGCTTATTTTTTCAACTGGCAACTTCATATCGACCATCAGTTTCAAAAAACTTTCGAGCCCACTCATCCCAACATGGCAAACCTAGACCTGTCCAAAAATCAGGAGCCTCACATTCTTGCCGCAAACTTACGCAAAGCTTTTTCAGGAATTGTTGCCGGTAATGTCAAGGAGCAAGGTTTGAAAGCAATTGCAGAGCATGGTTCATTCAAGATCACTGGAGATTTGGAAATTATAGAGCCATTGGATAAGCTCTTGCGCACGTTCGTCGACCAGCGCCGAATGAAGCTGGGTGATAAGGAATACAAACCTTGTTATGAGGTTGTCTCATGAGATGATAGGGAAACCTCCTTAGTTAGAATTCAGCTAGAGATGGAACACTTCGCTGACAAGTACTAGAATGTGCCACTTATTAAGGCCCGTATTCGATAAACAGGGGCCTTGCTGCTTTCCAACATCAGGACAATTATTTTGAGCGACTCTGCTTTTTCTTCCCAAGCCCTAAAAAAAGAACTTTTAGACAATCTGGATTCATTAGGCTATCAAGCCATGACACCGATTCAAATGCAGAGCCTGCCCCTGATTATTGAGGGAAAAGATGTCATCGCGCAAGGTCAAACGGGCTCAGGAAAGACTGCCGCATTTGGGCTTGGGCTACTCAATAAGCTAGACGTAAAACGTTTCAGAATTCAATCTTTGGTGCTCTGCCCTACTCGTGAGCTGGCCGATCAAGTCGCCAAAGAAATTCGCAAACTTGCCCGCGCTATTCACAATATAAAAGTTCTCACCTTATGTGGCGGCATGCCTTTTGGCCCTCAAGTTGGTTCTTTAGAGCACGGCGCACATATCATCGTCGGTACTCCTGGCCGGGTTGAAGAACACGTTAGAAAAGGTAACCTGAAGCTCAACAATGTTGACACGCTGGTATTGGACGAAGCTGATAGAATGCTAGACATGGGCTTTCAGGAGGCCTTGGATACTATCATTGAAGATATACCAGAAGAGCGCCAAACTCTGCTGTTAAGCGCAACCTATCCAAAACAGATTCAATCGATCGCAGCGCAATATCTCACCGATCCGGTCATGGTAAAGGTTGAGTCAACACATAGTGACAGCAGTATTGAGCAACACTTCTATGAACTCCCAGATCAAGATGAGCGAATTGATGCAGTTCATCGTATTCTCATGCAGTATCAACCACCATCAACGGTGATTTTCTGCAATACCAAACGAGAAACCCAAGACCTGGCAGATGCCTTACATGATAGAAACTTCAGCGCCATTGCGATACATGGTGATATGGAACAGCGCGATCGAGACCAAACTCTTGTTAGATTCTCTAATCAAAGCGCCTCAATTCTGGTCGCAACGGATGTCGCGGCCCGCGGTCTCGATATTAAAGATCTAGATGCTGTCATAAACTTTCACATAGCACGCGACTCCGAAGTCCATGTTCATCGCGTTGGCAGAACAGGCCGTGCAGGTAGTAAGGGTTTGGCATTTACACTCTACGCAGAAAAAGAACGCTATCGCATAGATAGATTAGAACAGTACCTGAACAAAGAAATAGTGGCAGAAGCACTTCCTTCAGCAGACGTCCTTGCCAAAAAGCCTTTTTACCCACCAATGAAAACAATTCAAATTGACGGTGGAAAGAAACAGAAAGTCAGACCTGGCGACATATTGGGCGCACTGACAGGCGACAAGACGATAGAAGCAACATCGATAGGCAAGATTAATATCTTTGACTTCTCAGCCTATGTTGCGGTTGAACACAAAGTTAGTCGCAAAGCGCTTGAGAAAATTTCAAAAGGAAAACTAAAAGGTCGAAACTTTAGGGCTCGCTTTATTTAAGGCATTGGGATCAGTGTATAAAACATTTTACACTGATCCCAATTCGTTATAATCGCTAGTGCTTACGTCCGAACCTGTATAAACCTAGTAAGGGGAACAAACTAAAAAACAGTGATGAAGGCTCATTCACTTCTATTGAATCAACTGGCCAGTCTCTATATAACAACCACCCTGTACCTTCGTATGAATCTACAAAACGATTAGCGTTATCGATACGATCGAACTCAGATTTCTTCTCGACTGTCTTTAAGGCCCTATCTTGGCGAGTCATAATGTATCCAGCCCAATCAGGTTTATGAGACTCAAAAAAGACTAGGTCAGTACCACTTCCAGTTGTAAAGGTATCGCCAACTAACTCGTGATAGTCTCGCGTTACATCTCTATCTGTCCAACACCCTTCACTCGAGTAGGCAGTACAAGTGGTCGCCCTATAAGCAGGCAATAGTGCTTCGATAAACAGCTGGGCATCAAGCGAATTGGCAATAGACCAACCTTGGTAAGCACCTTGAGTCAACGCACGCGTTTCTTCCAAAGTATTACCAGTCAGTTCATCCCAGCGTAGCCAATCCCGGTTGTTTCGGCTATCAGAAATAATGCTAGCATTAACATCTGCGTCATAGCTTAGCGAGCCAATAGTCATCGACATCACCAAACCCGACTGGCTCAGCAGAGCAGCCAATATAACGAAGATAAAGAAAGTGTTCGGCACTTTAGTTTGCTTGTTCTTTTGAGACATTAAGATCTTCATATTCTTATTTTCGTATTATTAAAATCCACCACGTCTGGCAAGTGAACTTTCGTGCCACAGGTGGAGGAAAATTCAGCTTGTTATGTGGCAGGCTTGAACAAGGGAGAACGCAGAACAGCAAACTGTTTTTGATAGAAAAAACCGTCTTCCTTAGACTAAAGTTTTACTAATTGAGTTTTAAGAGTCATCCTTTTCAGAAGAGAGTATATCATTCACGCATTTAGCATACGGAGCAATTATGTGACGCGAGTCTTATTCCTTCCACTTAGCCCATGGGTCAATAGCACCAGAAGAGGGCTTACTCGGCTTCTTAGCGCCTGATTCTTCGTTGTCGCTATTAGGCTTATCTCTTGTCTTTTCAGATCCAGATTTAGTGTAGGGCGAAGCGGTAAACTTCCTGTTTCTCGAAAAGCTATCACCACTACCTCGCCTTTCTGCAGCTTTTCGCTCTCGTTTTTCCCTAAGTTCCTCAGCATCTTCAAGGCTTAGTTCTGCCGGTTCACCAGGAGTTTGTCCGTCAGGAATAATACGGTCGCGAGGAGGCAATTCGAACTGCTCAGGGGAAGCCTTAGGGAGACTTTTAAACTGGTAAAGGTAAAATGCTTCAACTCTTTCACGAGCCCAATCCGTTTTCTTTAAAAACTTAACGCTGGACTCGATACTTGGATTTGTCTTGAAGCAATTCAGATTCAAATATGCGTGCAGGATTTGAAAGCCATAGAAATCAACGATTTCTGTCACAAGCGTCTTTAAACCCAGGCCATGCAAAGGGTTATTCTGGTAGTTAATTTCTTCAGTCATGAGGTGGTTGGGCTCCAAAAAGTAATTCGCAGCATTATACCTTAAAGAAGCAATAGAAGAGTTTGTTTTAAATAACTTTCGAACAAACCACTAAACTAACTCAATCTCTGAGTCGCAGAGATCGACTTCTTCCTCAAGCCCATA
>NZ_LWGG01000278.1:0-1176 GCF_001635365.1 Oleiphilus sp. HI0128
GTTCTCAATTTTAGTTAATTGTACAAAATCTAAACTACCCACTTTGATGTATATCAACCCCACCCCTTAAGCACTTGATAAAAGGAATAAATATATACCCCACTTGACATACATCAAGGCAAAGTAGGTAGAGGCGCTACAGAATCGGCTTGCTTCCAACTTTTGGCAAATAATAAGGAACGTGAATCATATGAATCAAACGCCTATTCAACCTAAGAACTACGATTATGGAGTAGTTCGGCAATTCACCATTATGACGGTAGTCTGGGGAATTGTCGGAATGCTTGTCGGTGTGCTTATCGCCGCGCAACTTGCATGGCCCGCACTAAATTTCGATTTACCGTATTTAACTTTTAGCCGCTTGCGGCCTTTACATACGAATGCAGTAATCTTTGCGTTTGGTGGTTGTGCACTCTTTGCAACCTCTTATTACATAGTCCAAAGGACATGTCATACGACACTGTTCGCGCCTGGTCTGGCGAAGTTTACCTTTTGGGGTTGGCAGTTAATCATTGTATTAGCAGCAATCACTCTGCCTCTTGGTTTTACGCAAGGCAAAGAGTATGCAGAGCTAATCTGGCCAATAGACCTACTCATTGCAATCGTTTGGGTTAGCTATGGTGTTGTATTCTTCGGCACGTTGGTAAAGCGAAACGTTTCGCATATCTACGTTGCTAACTGGTTCTATGCAGCGTTCATTATCGCTGTAGCGGTACTTCATATCGTTAACAACTTATCTATTCCTACTAGCCTGACTCATTCCTACCCTGTCTTTTCGGGTGCAACCGATGCAATGACTCAGTGGTGGTATGGACACAATGCTGTTGGCTTTTTCCTAACTGCGGCGTTTTTAGGCATGATGTACTACTTCGTTCCAAAGCGTGCGAATCGCCCTGTATACTCCTATAGATTATCAGTTGTACACTTCTGGGCTTTGATCTCTATTTACATGTGGGCTGGTCCGCACCATTTGCAATACACTGCTCTACCAGACTGGGCCCAGTCACTTGGTATGGTGTTCTCCTTGGTTCTATTAGCTCCGTCATGGGGTGGTATGATCAACGGTATCATGACGCTATCTGGCGCATGGGATAAGTTACGCTCTGACCCGATCCTTAAGTTCCTGATTGTATCCCTATCGTTCTATGGCATGTCGACCTTTGAAGGGCCAATGAT
>NZ_LWGG01000279.1:0-922 GCF_001635365.1 Oleiphilus sp. HI0128
AGAATTAGTAACCCAGATCTATAACTACCTTTATCAAATATGGCCTGATGAGCAAGGAGAGTACCCCGAAATGGGCTTGGATAGGGCGCTTTTGACAAGTATTGTGCCGAACTCACCTTTATAGGGCTGTCATCAGTAGTGATATTTTTGAGCTGGTTAATTCTGTCGGGTGCTTCGTTTTTTACTTCTGATCCAGGGTATTTGTGTTCTTGTTTATAGCGTAAATATTCTTTTATGTACGTGCCAAAATACTTATCCAGATAATGAAGCGCCCCGGCATAGTTGCCTTTAAAGCGTGAATGATGAAAGTCGTGGTAAACCGGGCCGTCATATAAAGGCAAAAACCGCAAAGGATTCCATGGAAAGTCATAGCCTGCATGGCCGTCAGCGGCTTCAATATTTCTAATAATAATCCAGGCATAGAGCACATAAAGATGGCAGCCAAGTAAAATAGGGCCGAGCATGGCTAGACTGCCGATCAAGATGAACTCGATAACATGAAAGTAGTTACCGTCTAATGCGCAGGTGTTGTGAATTCTATGATGGACCGAGTGAACCTTGCGTAGCATCCATTTGTTTTCATGTAGCCAGCGATGCATTAAATAGAAAAGAAAGTCATCCAACAAAAGAAAAAAGATAATTTGAATTACCCAGACGTACCAAGCTGGTATAGGGCCTTCGTGAATATCGCTATAACGGAGAATTGGCCAAAAGATAATGAGGAGCACAAGCATGATCAGCGAATTGAAGCTGATTCTAGCGATATTGGGCCAGAAATATTTTCTTACCTGGAAGGGTTTGTCTTGAATTTTATAGGGCTTTGCCCAATCTGGGTCAAGCCAAGCAAGAATTGTCCAGGGGGTGGCAACGACAAGAAAAGTACCGACACTCAGGGCGAGTGTCGCGACGGGAAAGGCTAAAA
>NZ_LWGG01000280.1:0-713 GCF_001635365.1 Oleiphilus sp. HI0128
CTGTTAAGCCGTTGGTCCCGCCAAAACCCATCTCGTTTCGGTAGAAAGACAGCATCAATGCATAAGTCAGTGCTTGCGTCATGATCGATAGATATACACCCGTGACTCGAGACCTGAATGCCAACCAACCGAACACGAAAGCTAGCAAGCCAGGCACCAATGCCACCATGATCATCGCAAACCAGAATTGATCCATACCCTGCCAGAACCAAGGTAGCTCTTGCCAATTCAGAAAGACCATAAAGTCAGGTAGCTCAGGGTGACCATAGACACCACGGTCACCAATCTGACGCATTAAATACATGCCCATGCCGTAGCCACCAAGCGCGAAAAATGCACCATGACCCAAGCTCAAAATACCGCAATAGCCCCAGATAATATCAACTGCCAAAGCCAGCATGGCGTAGCACAAGTACTTACCCAGCAAAGTTATGGTATAGGTGCTGACATAAAACACTGAACCTTCAGGCATCACCAAGTTACCGATAGAGGCAAGGAAAGTGATGGCGAGTAAAAGAATTACAAATGGAAAGGTTCGACTCCCCGGCTGACCTTCTCGGCCCATTAATCCGCGATCAAACAGCGTACTTAAAATACTCATTCTGCCGCTCTCCCCTTCTGTGGAAACAGTCCTTTCGGTTTTTTCTGAATAAACAAGATGATGAATACCAATACCAAGATGCTAGCCAATACTGCACCGGTAACCGGCTCAA
>NZ_LWGG01000281.1:0-798 GCF_001635365.1 Oleiphilus sp. HI0128
AGATGGAATCGGTAACAATGCCGATACTGATGATGACGGCGATGGTACTGAAGATATTGCCGATGACTTTACTTTAGATTCTGAACGTCAGAATAAGTCTGATAAGGATAACGATAACTGGTCTGCCAATCAGGACCCTGATGATACCAATGCCAGCATTCCAGGTATCGATTTTGTTGATACCGATGGCGATGGCATGGCTGATTCTGGTGGCAGAAATGATGACCCTGATGATGATAATGATGGTGTGATCGATACTGAAGATGCCTTCCCAACAGACCCTACAGAACAAAAAGACCAAGATGGCGATGGCACAGGCGATAATGCTGATACTGATATCGACGGTGACCAGGTGCCGAACGATGAGGATAAGTTCCCACGTAACCCATTTGAAAGTGTTGATACCGATGGTGATGGTATTGGTAATAATACAGATGAAGACGACGATGGTGATTCCGTACCTGATCTTCAGGAAGAGCAAGATGGCACCAACCCGCTAGAGCGTGATACCGATGGTGATGGCGTGCTCGATAACGTCGACCAAGGTCCAACTGACCCAACGGTACAGTTCGATTCAGACCAAGACGGTATTGATAATGCGATAGATAATTGCCCAGTTCATTACAACCCTGTACAGAGTGACCTGGATGATGATGGTCGCGGTGATCCTTGTGACCTGGATCGCGATGGTGATGGCGTTAACAATGATCTTGACGCCTTCCCTTCAGATGAAACAGAAACAGAAGATACTGACAATGACGGTGTAGGTAACTCAGAAGATACTGATGACGATAATGA
>NZ_LWGG01000282.1:0-773 GCF_001635365.1 Oleiphilus sp. HI0128
ATTTTCTGAGCATAGCTCTGCCAATTGCTTTTGTCTGTGCAGGGAGTTTGGAGACCGCGAGATAGCTTGTTCGACGGTTGCCTGGGCCTCTTTGGTTTTATCTTGTCTTTGCAGTACCTGCGCAAGAAGGTCCAAAGCTTCAACTTGCTCCGGGTCTTTGGTAATTATGACCCGTAGTAGTTTTTCTGCATCCTCATAATGTTTACGCCGAATCATGATTCTTGCCAGCCCATATTCGGCCCAGGTAAAATCGCTTGCTTTAAGGATGCCTTCGTATAGCTCGCGTGCCTCGTCGATGTGTCCGATTTTACTTAGCAGCCAGGCTTTTGTCTTCATGCAGCGAAGTACGTAATTGCCTTTCTCGGCAATTTTCTCGTCACAATATGCAATTGCTGAGTGATAGTCGCCATCATCTATAGCAGTGTCAATTGCACTCATCGCTTCTTTCATTTTTAGCGCTTTGCTTAAGCGTTGTTTCAAATCATTGGGTGTGATCGGTTTTACCAGGTAGCCATCGGGTTCGTTCTCGACGGTGCCCATAACCTTACTGCGATCAACTTCGGCTGAAACAATAAAAAATAAGTCCGAGAACTTTAACAGTTTCTTGTAGCGTAGCTCCTCAAGTAACTCCTGGCCGTTTTTGCCTTTGCCTAAGTCATAGTTGCACAGCGTAACGTCGTAATTGACGTTCTGAAAACCTGAGACAACATTTTGTGCACTGCTTGCTGTGTCAACGAGCTTAAGGCCAAGTGACATCAGTGTCTTTTTGGTAG
>NZ_LWGG01000283.1:0-454 GCF_001635365.1 Oleiphilus sp. HI0128
GCCTATGACTTAGGCTTTGAGGGAAATGCCCTTAATATGATTGTTAGCCATCAAGATCAAGTCCAGAATATACCGCAAGAATCCAAGCTTCTAGCGACAAGTGATTTTTGTCCATACTTTGCCGTTCAATGGAGTGATTCCTTGATTAGTATCCAAGGGCACCCGGAATGGACTTGTGAATACTCTGAAGCCTTAATGAATGATCGTCGCGACCGAATCCCTGCTAATACAATTGAGGCTGGTCTAGAGTCCTTAGCGAAACCTCTGGATAACAGGGGTTTCCTAAGTGTAATTTCGAAATTTTTACTTCAGAAAGCGTGATGTTGGTTTTGGTGGCTGTTAATGTGCGTGACTTATCGGCAAGGTAGTTAGGGTGTCATTTAGCTCGCTTGAAACTGCCTGGTTTCTACCATTCAATTTTGCACTATATAGTGCCTTGTCTGCTCGCTCTTTC
>NZ_LWGG01000284.1:0-655 GCF_001635365.1 Oleiphilus sp. HI0128
AAGGCTAAACTCTGGGCCTATGATGTTGCCAAAATTGGCGGAGGGATAACCTTGATACTCGGTATGTTATTAGCCTTCAATGCAGAGCTTATCTTGCGCTTTTTCACTTCAGATACGGCTACCATTGACGCGGCTCGCTTACCTTTGCAGGTGACGGGGGCTTTAATATTTATCGATGTTATCGGTGTGATTCTTATGAACGCCTTGCTGGGAAGTGGTGACGTAAAAGTAGTCTTGAAGACAAGTATGCTTTCTCAATGGGCTGTGTTCTTTCCTTTAGGTCTTATCGCAGTAGTTTATTTTGAGCCGCCCTTGCTGGTGATTTGGCTTTTGTTTTCTTTCTCTCGCCTGGGCCAAGGTTTTGTTTACGGTATTCACTGGCATAGAGGGAAATGGGGAGGCGCTAAGCTTTAGTGTTTAGCGCTTCAATGACGGTGATTTCTAAATCGTTCTAGCCGCTCTGACGTGCTTGGGTGGCTTGAAAAATAGCCCTGTATTTCAGATTCTTGTTTTGGCTCCACGCTACCTATGTTTTCTTCGGGCTCGTTTGCACCTTGGTCTTTTTCTTGGGATTCTAAGTTCTCCATTAAGGTAATAAAATCCTCAGGATGTAAGCCAAACTCTTGTAAATGTTTCAGCGCAAAATCATCAGCCT
>NZ_LWGG01000285.1:0-775 GCF_001635365.1 Oleiphilus sp. HI0128
AACCGCTATCTACGAAACAATTATACAAAACATGTGATGATGCTGACTTGGGCTTTTCCAGTACTAAAGCTCTGCCGCCATTAAATGAATTTGTAGGTCAGGACCGTGCACAGGAAGCTGTCCGCTTTGCGATGTCAATGCCTGACTCTGGTTACAATGTGTATGCAATTGGCCGCAATGGCTTGGGCAAGCGTACGATGATCTTGCGTTTTCTAGATCATCACCGTAAAGAAAATAGAGAGTTATACGATTGGTGCTACGTTGCTAACTTCGATGAGCCTAGATCACCCAAAGTACTTAAGTTACCGGTTGGCATGGGCGCTAATTTAAAAAAGGATGTCGAAAAGCTTATGACCCGTTTGGTCAAAGGCATTCCTCAGGCTTTCGAGAATGATCAGTACTTTCAGCGCTCAGAAGCACTCAAGCTAGAATACGCTGAAAAGCAAGAAGCGGCATTAGAGAAAGTCGCTAAGCAAGCGAAGCGAAAAAAGGTAAAGCTATCTTTGACAACCCCTGGTGGATACCGTCTCACTGCAATGAATGGTGAAGATGTACATACAGTCGAAAGCTTTGAAGCACTTGCGGAAGATGAGAAAGATCAGTTTGATGATGTAATCACTAAGCTTGAATTAAAGCTAAGAGGGGTGATTAGAAAAATAGCAAACTGGGAACAGGAGTTTGTAGATAAGCAGCAAGCGCTCAATGAAGAGGTTGTACTGGGCGTTACACAGCACCTGGTTGAGTCACTTGCTCACAAATATCATAAGCACTCTTT
>NZ_LWGG01000286.1:0-855 GCF_001635365.1 Oleiphilus sp. HI0128
CACCACCCAAAGGAAGAACCGAAACCGTACCGTCAGCACCAATCTCAACAGTTGCCGAAGGCGGCAAAACAATTGGACCACCATTACCCAAAACAGGCAAACCAATGCCAGCCCTTAGCTGCCCATTGACATCTACCTGCAGGTCGCCTGCCCGGGTATAGGCTTCCGAACCATCTGCGGCCTGAACCGCAATCCATCCATCACCCTTTACCGCAACATCCAAAGGGTTGCCGGTTTGATTCAGGGGACCCGCCTCAAAATTTGTTCCCGGCCTTTCGGTCAAGGCATAGGCTCTCGATGGATGATGCTCGCCAAACACCGGCATAGCACGCGCCTGAGCGAAATCTTCTTTAAACGCCGTCGTATTAATATTTGCCAAATTATTGGCATGAGCGCGCTGCGCCAGCATATTCTGCTTGGCACCACTCATTGCAATATATAACGCTTTATCCATTTACTTCACCATTAGGATCAAACAATACGCAGCGTCAAAGAAACGGACACTGCAAACGCCTTAGCCTAAGCTCTGCAATTATCTAGCCAACCCAAACAAGGAAGGCTATGAGCGAAATTCAGTACTAGATATTCAAGATAGTTTGCTGGATTGTATCGGCCGTCTCAATGGTCTTGGAGTTGGCCTGATAGTTACGCTGCGCAACAATCAGATTTACCAGCTCAGCAGATAAATCAACATTCGATTGCTCAACTGCAGAGGCCGTTAATAGACCCAAAGACGCCGTACCAGGCGCCCCGACAATCGGGTCACCCGAAGCAAAAGTCTGCACCCAAACACTATCGCCATCAGGTGATAAGCCTTCTACGTCATTGAAGTTAGCCAAAGCTACCTGCCCTAGA
>NZ_LWGG01000287.1:0-2556 GCF_001635365.1 Oleiphilus sp. HI0128
TTAAATCCTGAAACAATAATCATATCTTTTAGACGGTCAACAATTTTTAGCTTACCGTCATCAGTCCATTCGCCCATATCACCCGTTTTGAAAAAGCCATCTTCAGTTAATGCCTTTGCGGTTTCATTTGGCATATTCCAATAACCACTCATCACTTGAGGGCCTTTAGCGACGATCTGTCCGCGACCTTCAGATACGGGTTGATCGTCATCATTCCAAAGCTGAATTTCTGTATCAGAAAGAGGTGTCCCAACTGTGCCTATTTCTTCATTGCCAGGTTCATTAAGGCAGAGGACCGGAGATGTTTCTGATAACCCATAGCCTTCAGAAATACTGCAGCCTGTTACATCTTTCCATATTTCACTGGCATTAGAGGTTAAGGCAGTTCCACCCGAGACGGTCAATCGCAGTGCTGAAAAATCTAGCGCTTTAAATTCTTCCTGCATACAAAGACCGACGAAGAGAGTGTTGATCCCTGATATGCCGGTAAATTCGAAAGGTTTGATGGCATTAATAAAGGCGTTAAGATCCCTAGGGTTAGGAATGAGTACATTGAGATTGCCTTTGCTCGCAAACATAATCATATTCACTGTAAAGGCATAGATATGGTAGAGGGGTAATGGGCACACAAATATCTCTTGCCCTTCTCTACACCCTGTAGCAAGTCTATCCAAACATTGTTTAGCATTACTTATGACATTTCGGTGGCTTAAACAAGCACCTTTAGAAACGCCAGTTGTGCCTCCAGTGTACTGGAGCATACATAAATCATCTGGGCCAATATCTTTACGGGCTTGCAATTTAGCCTGATCAAAATCATTGAGGATTTGGCTAAAAGAGTGGCAACCCTCTGGAGCAGGCGTCGGGGAGTCGCTTAGTAAATCCGCAGCACCTGTTGAAATCACTAGCTCCAGCGCCGTATCACCCTTGATTTTTTCTAAGTTGGGCAACAGGTCTTCTAGAATAATTATCGCCTTGGCACCTGAATCTGAGAATTGATGCTGCATTTCTCTAGGCGTGTAAAGAGGGTTTGTGTTTACCACGACTAAACCAGCACGCAACGCGGCGTAAGCAGCAATTGGGTACTGGCTTAGATTTGGCAGCTGTATCACTATCCGGTCACCCTGATTTAGGTTCTCTTGCTGCTGTAAGAAACAGGCCAAAGCCTTAGATTTAGCATCGATTTCAGCAAAGGATAATGTTTGCCCGAGACATGAATAAGCTGGTTTTTCTGCGTATTTTTGAAGAAAGCCCTCTAAAAAGTCGGCTAGGTTGTTGCGTGAGAGTGTTGTGTTTATCTGTGTCATCGGTAACCCCAAAGGTGTTTATTATTATGAATCTAGATTAGGTGGGCCTAGCAGCTCTTTATCTGCCTTACCTAGAAATAGTTTCATCGATAATTTCTGAATAATGGTTCCGTAGGGAGGATAGAATAAACCAATCGGAAAGAATCGATGTCGTTGAAAAGTCGATCGGGCATGGGATAGCTCACGAAACCCTTCTTCGCCATGGTAACTGCCCATACCTGAATTACCCACGCCACCAAAAGGCATGTCGTGATTGAATGCATGCCAGCCCCAATCATTAATGCTTACTCCACCAGACAGCGTGTTTTTCATAATTGTGTCTCGTATGGATTTATCATGGCCGAATAAATAGAGTGCTAGAGGGCGTTCCCGGTCGTTTATAAAGTCAATTACTTCGTTGATATTATCGTAGGGAATCACAGGCAAAATTGGACCGAATATTTCTTCTTGCATCAAATTCATATTGAGATCAGGGTTCTTTACAATATGAAGCGGGTACTGCCGCCCCTTGCCAATAGAACCGCAAACGGTTATGTCTGCCCGATGCGCTTTCGCGTCGTCAATTAGGCGCCTGAAACGTTCGTCTGCGCGGTCGTCTACCAATGAGGTGTAATGTTCACTACCGGAAGTCGAGGGATGCATTTTTATAAACTGTTTCTTTACGGCCTCAACAAACTCATCAATATTATTTCTAGGTACTAACGCATAGTCAGGTGCTAAACAGACTTGACCGCTATTCATGGCCTTACCATGCGCAATTCGCTTAGCGGCATCATTCAGGTTGGCGCCTTCACACACAACTGCCGGCGATTTTCCACCGAGTTCTAAAGTGACAGGTACCAGATTTTTAGCCGCGTTACTCATGATAATACGCCCGGTTTTAGGCGAGCCTGTAAACACCAAATGATCGAAAGGCTGCTCTGAAATTTTCATCGCATCCGGGTGGTCACCAGGCAACACATCCACCAAGTCTTCAGGAAAAATTTCGCTAAGCATTTCTTGCAGTAATGCGGCTGAGTTAGGGCAATTCTCCGGCATTTTGATCATCGCTCTGTTGCCCGCTGCCAAAGCTGCAATAAGAGGCCCTAACGCTAGGTATAAGGGAAAGTTCCATGGGCAGATGATTCCGACAACACCTTTGGGGTGGTAATGTACTTTGGCTTTATTACTTGTGAAGAGTAACTCCGTGGATCTACGACTAGGCTTCATCCACTTTTTGAGTTTGTGAACTGCATGATTGATTTCTAAA
>NZ_LWGG01000288.1:0-639 GCF_001635365.1 Oleiphilus sp. HI0128
TGGTTTTGACTCGATTCCTTCCGACATGGGTGTGTACTTTCTTCAGCGTGAAGCAAAACATCACTATGGCGAATATTGCTACCATATCAAGATGCGCTTAAAAGCTGCAAAAGGGGCGATGAGTGGCGGTACCTTTGCCAGTATGAATAATGTGATGCTCGAAGCGAGTAAAGACCCTGAAGTTAAGAAGGTGATCTTCAACCCTTATGGTTTGAACCCTCAGGGGGAAATGTCGGGCCCTGATAAGCCAGATATGCAAAGCGTTAAATACGACTCTGACCTAAAAGCTTGGATCATGCCTTTCATCATGGCGGCAATAAATACGCGCGTTGTTCGACGCTCTCATGCTTTGAAGTCTTACCCGTATGGAAAAGACTTCCTTTATGATGAAGCGATGATGAGCGGCAAAGGCTTTACTGGAAGAGCCAAAGGTTATGCTGGCTTATTGACCTTAGGCTTGATGATGGCAGGTAAGCCGGGGTCTTGGTATAAAAATACAATTAATCGCTTTTTCCCTGAACCTGGTGAAGGGCCAAATAAAGCAGAGCGTGAAGCTGGCTTCTTCACCTTTAGTGTAATTGGCCGTATGAATGACCGAACATTGGTTGCCAAGGTTACAGGTGACCGAGACCCAGGTTA
>NZ_LWGG01000289.1:0-1487 GCF_001635365.1 Oleiphilus sp. HI0128
GTCTGCCTATTCTTGTTCAGATGCCTGTATTTATCGCTTTATACTGGGTTTTGATGGAGAGTGTTCAATTACGCCATGCTCCATTTATGTTCTGGATTCACGATCTATCGGTAATGGATCCTTACTTCATTCTGCCGATTCTGATGGGTGCAAGTATGGCTATCCAAATGCAGCTAAATCCATCTCCGCCTGATCCAATGCAAGCTAAGATCATGAAGATTATGCCTGTTGTAATGACTGTTTTCTTCTTATGGTTCCCTTCAGGGCTAGTTCTTTACTGGTTAGTAAACAATATTCTGTCGATTGCACAGCAGTGGGTAATTACCAGACAAATCGAAAAAGCTAACGCTTAATCTACCCTGTTCTTGATATGAGTGAATATTATCAAGACACTATTGCAGCTCTTGCTACGGCGGCAGGTCGTGGCGGAGTTGGAATTGTCAGGGTATCAGGCCCAAAAGCCTTAGATATCGCTAAACTGATGGTTCATTTTGAGCCTAAGAATCGATATGCACATTATTGCGATTTCTATGATCCAGATGGTTTACGTTTAGATCAGGGAATTGCCCTGTACTTTAAAGGTCCCCACTCCTTTACCGGTGAAGACGTCGTTGAGTTCCAAGCTCATGGTGGCCCGGTCATTCTGGATCTTTTGTTAAAAGCCATCGTTTCGAATGGTGCTCGCTTAGCAGAAGCGGGAGAATTTTCTCAACGCGCCTTTTTTAATGACAAGCTGGATCTGGTTCAGGCTGAAGCTATTTCTGACTTGATAAACAGTACTTCCGAGCAGGCTGCTCGTTCTGCTTTGCGTTCCCTACAAGGGGACTTTTCTCAGCAAGTTGATGCCATTGTATCCGGCTTGATTAAACTCCGAATGTACGTGGAAGCAGCAATTGATTTCCCTGAAGAAGAAGTTGATTTTCTTTCTGAGTCACATGTCCTGGAGCAAGTTGATACTCTGATTGATACCTTGAATGACTTAATCAATAATGCGAATCAAGGGGCACTACTAACTGAAGGAATGAGGGTGGTAATTGCCGGTCGTCCAAATGCAGGTAAGTCTAGTTTGCTGAATGCTTTAGCAGGACGCGATTCAGCTATTGTGACTGATATTGAAGGAACTACACGTGATGTGCTTAAAGAGCAGATCAATATTGATGGAATGCCTTTACATATTATTGATACGGCAGGGCTTCGAGAAAGTACTGATAAAGTTGAACAGATTGGTATTGATAGAGCTTGGCAGGAAATTGAACAAGCTGATCGAATTCTTTTAGTTGTTGATGCTTCATCTATTGAATCAAACTCTGACTCATTACCAGACACGCTATGGCCAGAGTTTTTGGAAAAGCTCGATAATCAGGACCATATAACAATTGTTCGAAACAAAGTGGATAAAACGTCAGAAGCCCCATCGACTGCTTCGCTTGGTGAATTCCCACTTATTTCTTTATCCGCTAAGCAAAAACAAGGCTTAAGCTTACTAC
>NZ_LWGG01000290.1:0-750 GCF_001635365.1 Oleiphilus sp. HI0128
TTTTTCCGGTGTTTAGTTAGTCGCTGTATAGTTTTTCAGAAAGAGTTTCATCAGCCTTGTTTAAGACTTTGCGTATCTTTTCAAGCACCTCTAAAGACTCTTCAACACCACTCAAGACTTCCTGAACTTCACTATGAAGCTCTTCAAGTGAATCGTGTGTACCAGCTTCAAAAGAGTAGTCGAGAGCGGATTTTGACAGCCTGTGTATATTATCTAATTCATCAAATAGGCCAGAAGTATTTGCCTGGTTAGCAACCATGCAAATATCGAAGAACTCTCCAGAATCCAGCTCATCCGTTATTATTTCGTACTCATCTTCGGTTATAGGCATCTTTTTTACTGTTCCGTTTTTTTGATTAAATGATAATTGCTGCCTAAGGAGAGCTATTATTCAAATACTTTAGCCAAGAGGTTTTCTTCGACTAGGTAAATCGCACCTTCGATAGTAGGAGCCGGGATCATTTGACTCCAAGACCAGCGCCAAGTACCTAGAATTTTGTTCTTTTCTCGATCCCTTACAGATGCCACAATTAGCTTAATTCTATCTTGAATAGGTTGATAGCCGAGTATTAACTCATACCGATTATTCGAGGAACTAACATTTTTATATGTAGTTTCAGTGTTTGAGTCTGCGTGAATAGTTACTTCCTTAGCTGACTCTTCAGTACTAAGAGCTACTTTATATCCCTTAGATTCGAGTATGGTTTTTAGCTCTATTGTAATAAGAAGAGGGTCACTTGAGAGGTTAAC
>NZ_LWGG01000291.1:0-876 GCF_001635365.1 Oleiphilus sp. HI0128
CCGCGAATGGCCTTCAAGCCTATGTCGATGAACCTCTAACGCAAGGCGCTATTCACAGTCTTATAATTGATCTGCCAGAACAAAATAAAAACTTCAGGTTAACCGCAGAAGTGAGATGGGTAAAACCATATAAGTCTGATTATCTAACCGGCTTACTACTTTACGATTCCGATGGGACTGAAATAGTAGATTGGAAGTTTCTGATGTCAAAATACCTTAACTAATACGTAAGGCTTTTGAACTACTCCGCGTCTTCCATTTCTTCAAGCTCTGTGCCAAACAGTGAGTCTTTGTCAAATTCGTTCAAGTGGTCTTCGATTGATAGGCCATTGCCTACACCGTTATTAAGGCTTGGTACAGGTTCTTCGTTAATGAATGCCGCAGCATCAGCAGCCGTTAGTTCTTTACCTTCTTCCATTAGCGCGTGGCCGTAGTTTGGATAGGTGACCAAGGTTGAGTTAGGCAGCGCCTTATGCCAGCGTTGCGCATGGCTAGGGTCTCCCCACTTATCGGACTGACCCCACATGATAAGCGAAGGAACTTCAATTTCGCTGAGATCGAGCAGCATGCCATGCTCCATTAAAGCACGGACAAGTTTCAGCTGTTTGATGTTGGTCGCGTGGGTACCTTCAGTTTGGGCAAGGTGCAGATACCTCTCGGTTACGGCGCGCGATGGTTTTTCCAGAC
Organism: Oleiphilus sp. HI0128; assembly: GCF_001635365.1. NCBI lineage: Bacteria > Pseudomonadati > Pseudomonadota > Gammaproteobacteria > Oceanospirillales > Oleiphilaceae > Oleiphilus > Oleiphilus sp. HI0128. The sequence goes on from NZ_LWGG01000291.1 coordinate 688, forward strand.
CATAAAAGTCTTGAACAATTTCAGTGATAACGCCTGAGGGTTGTATGTATTTGCTGAATATATCCATGCCAGACGTTGTGGCATAGTTAAGTATCCATGGTAACTCTTGTTGGAATCCTTTAGGGCTAATTAGTACAAGCTTATCCAATTTTTCGGGGTGCTGCAGACCCGCGTACTGTGCGGCCAAAT
>NZ_LWGG01000292.1:0-1381 GCF_001635365.1 Oleiphilus sp. HI0128
TCCGCTGAGAATTATATTGCAAAGCTTGTTCGATCTGGTTTGTCGGTTGCTGTCTGCGAGCAAACAGGTGACCCGGCAACAAGCAAGGGGCCGGTTGAGCGTAAGGTAATGAGAATTGTCACTCCCGGCACGCTGACTGACGAGGCATTTCTAGAAGAGCGGCGTGACAATTTGCTCTGCTCAATTTCCTTTGGTGATGAGGAAGCCTTTGGTCTAGCCTACCTAGACCTGAGTGGCGGACGCTTTTCTGTGTCGCAAGTTCGAGGCTTGCCCGACCTAATAAGCGANTTGCAGCGTATTAGACCGTCNGAAGTTTTAATAAGTGAAGAGTTTCCATATGAAGGAGCTTTTGAGAACTTAACTGGTCTTAGACGCCAAGCTCCATGGCTTTATGATCTTGATTCCGCAAAAAGCTTATTGACTACTCAATTTAAAACGAAAGACTTAAGCGGCTTTGGTATCGATTCGATGCAATTAGCTATCTGCGCGGCGGGTTGTCTGCTGCAGTATGCAAAGGATACTCAGCGTAATGAGCTGCCTCATATTGTCACCATCAATAAAGAAGAGCGTAGTCAATACATTCTACTCGATGCAGCCAGTCGCAAGAACCTAGAAATTGACACCAACCTTGCTGGCGAAAGTAATCACACCTTGGCGTGGGCAATGGATGCCTGTAAAACTGCAATGGGTAGCCGCTTGCTTAGGCGCTGGCTCCACCACCCTTTAAGAGACCGGGAAATTGTGAATGCCCGTCTAGATTGCGTGTCTTCACTTGAGCAATCCTATAACTACGACGCCATTCAAACGAATTTAAAACAAGTCGGAGATGTACAGCGTATACTCGCCAGGATTGCGCTTAGATCTGCACGCCCTCGTGACCTATCACGACTTAGAGACACTTTAATACTACTACCCGCCATACAGGCAGATTTAAGGTCAGTTGATTGCCCAAGTCTTGGTGAAGTAGCTAAAGATATATCCGAACACCCCTCTTTAGCTGAGTTATTAGAGCGAGCAATTATCGATAACCCTCCCGTCGTTATTAGAGATGGCGGCGTGATAAAAGATGGTTTTGACGCAGAGCTAGATGACTTACGCAATATCAGTGAAAATGCCGGTCAATTTTTAATCGATCTAGAGACTCAGGAGCGGGAGGCAACCGGGCTTTCGACCTTGAAGGTTGGTTACAATAGAGTTCATGGTTACTTTATCGAGATTTCAAAAGCTCAGTCAGATAAAGCGCCCGATGCATATATAAGGCGTCAAACGCTAAAAAATGCAGAGCGCTTTATAACGCCAGAGCTGAAAGCTTTTGAGGATAAAGCGCTGAGCAGTAAAAGTCGCGCTTTATCGCGCGAGAAAGCCCTTTACGAAAGCCTAC
>NZ_LWGG01000293.1:0-594 GCF_001635365.1 Oleiphilus sp. HI0128
CTTCACGTCTACAATCGTAGTACCTCAAAATCCCAACGTTGGCTCGAAGAGTATGAAGGCCAAATACTGCTAGACCTTAAGAAGATTGATCATAAGTTCGACCTCGTCATAAGCTGCATCGGCAATGATAAAGATCTCGAAGAGGTCTACCTGTCCGAACAAGGCCTGCTCGCCCAATGCGATAGCAAAACACTTTTTATCGATCACACCACCGCTTCCGCTGAACTCGCTAGACGTATTGACGCCAGCACTAAGCAAAAAGGTATGGCATTTATCGACGCTCCCGTTTCTGGCGGCGAACAGGGTGCAATTAATGGCCAGCTAACCATTATGTGCGGCGGCGAAGAAGCAGCTTTCAAACAGGCAAGCGACCTTATGCGGCACTATGCCAAAGCAATGAACCTGCTTGGCCCGTGCGGCTCAGGACAACTCTGCAAAATGGCCAATCAAATGGCCGTAGCCGGTGTGGTACAAGGGCTGGCCGAGGCCATCCATTTCTCAGAGAAAGCTGGCCTGGACTGCAAGCAAGTCGTCGATGTGATATCCAAAGGAGCTGCGCAATCATGGCAAATGGATAATCGTTCAGACACCATG
>NZ_LWGG01000294.1:0-654 GCF_001635365.1 Oleiphilus sp. HI0128
CGGGCACGACTACCTTGCCTTCCTGTGAAAAATCGACGTCTGCCGCTTCACACACAACTTTAAGGTCTGTTTTAGCTTTTGCGATATATTCAACAGTCATACCTTGAGGAACCCATCGGGCACCAGCGGGAATCGAGACGTCAGTTGTCATACCGCCTGCTAATTCAGCAGCGTTACACATTGCAATGGCATGAACGGTACCGATATGGTTGTGCACCTTCTTTTGGTTTTTCAAGCTAACTTCACAATAGCCTGGTTTAAGGTCAATGACTTCTGGGTCAATTGTCCCAAAGTAAGGTGCGATTTGAGCAACGCCCTTCGAAAACATCTCTGGGCCCATTTGTTGGAACATTGCTAGAAATTGACTCATATTGAATACCGCGTACTTATTTAAAAATGTCGATCACCTTGTTTAGGAAGCGACTGACGGTTTCAAGCTCTTCTTCTGAAAATTCTTCACTGAGCTTCTCGTTTACTTGCTGGATAAGTGGGTAGAGTATCGGTAATTTATTTTTACCCTCGTCAGACAAAAATAACCTTGATGCTCTGCCGTCTTCGGCACATCCTTTGCGCTCAATAATGCCGTTCTTTTGCATTCGGCCAACCAAACCGGTGACTGCAGAGTTATTCAAACCCAATGCTTGTGACAGCGTT
>NZ_LWGG01000295.1:0-498 GCF_001635365.1 Oleiphilus sp. HI0128
ATCAAACCACCCCACATTAGTGGTAGCGTCATGTTATCTGGCAGAAGTTGTGTGTCGGCATCGATCATCGTTAGTGCCACAAGTACCCAGGTCAGGATAAGTGCTGCAAGACCAGCATAACTTGCACCATAGATGGAAATAGCGGCAAGTGAAAGTAAAGCTGTGACAAGTTCAACTAAAGGGTAGCGGATCGAGATTTTGTTTTTGCACTGACTACAGCGCCCCTGCAAGAAGATATAGCTGATTACAGGGATATTTTCCCAAGGCTTAATCGCATGCTGACACTTTGGGCAGCTCGAGTTGGGGGTCGATAGGGTGATTTTTTCCTGTTTTGGTTCAGGCTGGTCTAAAAATGCAGCGCACTGAAGTGCCCAATCTTGCTCAAGCATTTTAGGGAGCCTAAAAATGACAACATTCAAGAAGCTGCCGACTAATAAACCGAAAATAAGTGTTGAAGCGTATAGGAACGCAGGGTTGTCATTCAGGTGTTGGAAAAGT
>NZ_LWGG01000296.1:0-1499 GCF_001635365.1 Oleiphilus sp. HI0128
ACATAGTTCCTTTTGATCTCAAGTTAGATTTAGCTGCTCCCTACATGCTTGATGGGGCTCGTGCCAGTGGCAGCTCTGGTAAAGCAGTAAAATCAAATATTCACTACATTACGTTTCCAGTGTTCAAATTACTCGATATGTTTGGAGATTTACCTTGTTTAAAGAACAGCGAAGAACTAGATCTAGCATCCGTTTCAGAAGTCCTCCCATTTTTTCAAAATGACTTACTTTCGCTAAACGTTTTCCCCGAAACATTACTACTTTCTAACCCTGCCACAACATTAGCATGTATTGCTGATGCAGTAGCAGTAACAACGGCCACACCAATTGATAGCCTTTTTTATTGCCTTGGGGCTGGCCAACTATATCCGATTTCTGCTACAGCCATTGGCGACAATGTTGTTGGAGCCAATGCCGACAATGCAGCACGAGGGATCTATATTATGGGCCGCCACGGACTTCTTAAAGAGTATGCGCCTAATGGCTGTTACAGCAACTATAAAACAATCTGGACGAAAAGCCGTTATCGCTTCCATCTATGGAGCCCAATGAGACAAGGAAAATGCGCCCCCTTTGGATACCCTGAACTTGTCTGGACATCTGGCCTACCAGCAGACCAGCTTGATAATGACATGTCATTCATGATGTGGCGTAAAGTAGATTGCTGCACAATGGGAGGAAACTAAATGCGTTTAACTACTTTGTTTTTGTTATTAATATCGTGCTCTGCATTGGCAGAAATAGATGTTTCCAAGCATGTTGAAGACTCAACTAAAGCGTTTAAATCAAAAGTACAAAAACTCGTCGATAAAACAAAGCTGAATAATCAAAACCATGAAAAAAGCCTAGAGAAAATAGAAAAGTACATTAACTCAGAACAATATATAGCTAGACAGGCAGAACTATCTGAAAGAATTGGTGACTCACTTGGCATTGATATTGAAAAACCAAATAAAAATAGAACAGATGAAAGCCGAATTTTGCCCAAAGGACATAGCATTCTATTGTATGTCTCAAGCTCTATGCCTAAAGAAGTTATCCACCGCTATGCACTAGACCTCCACAAAATACAAGGCACAATTCTTATTCGTGGGCCAATTGGAGGCATCAGCAAGATGCTGCCTACCTCTCGATTTATCAGAGATGTTACTAAGCGTGATATGAGCTGTATTGATAAACCTGATAAACCTTGTGAGCGCTTAAATATAGCTATCCGAATAGATCCAAAGAGATTTGCTGAAAACAAAATTAACCAGGTTCCAGCATTAACCTTTGAAACCAATTACTCCGGTGATTTTTATTGCAATACCGGCCAACCCAAAAAGAGTAGTCACGTTGTCTATGGCGATTCAGAGTTGAGAGGCTTGTTATCAGCACTTTATGATATTAGCGAAGACAAAGCTCTTGAGTTGCCAATAGATATTCTGCGTGGAGTTGAAAAAGGACTTAATCAATCATGAAAAAAGCAATTCAAGATAGCTACCTAAAATACGTCATTG
>NZ_LWGG01000297.1:0-1002 GCF_001635365.1 Oleiphilus sp. HI0128
TTTATCAATTATGGTTTTATATCAGCGCGACCAAGACCAGCATTACATTCACGAACTGAGCCATACTAAAAGCGGCCGAGCACAACTATGCATACCTGAACCCGCTGCTTTTAGGCACTGGAAGTCTGCGCTACAAGACCCTGTTCAACGAATAAAAATTCGCGGTTCACAATTATGCGGCGCGACCTGCATAGGCTCCGCACTTGTTATGCTAAGCATCGCTTTAATCCCAAGCATTCAATTATTACTTAAGCTAAGCATATAAGCGTACCTAGATCTCGAGTTCCCTGTATTTAGCGAAAAGCAAAATACTTCCAAAAATCCAGCCCCAGTTGACTTGCGTTATAGCCTTTCCTTCGGCATACCTGCTAATCTTAAGCACATAATATTTTTGATGATTGCCGGAGATAAAAAGTGTTTTCACCCAGCCAACGACAATTCCCTAACAGCCGACTCCGTCGCATGCGCTTTCAAGACTTTTCCCGTCGCTTGATGCAGGAAAATACACTAACAGCCAATGACCTGATTTACCCCATGTTTATTCTTGAAGGTGTAAATAAACGCGAAGCTGTTAGCTCTATGCCCGGCGTTGAACGCCTGAGTATTGACCTACTACTAAAAGAGGCGCAGCAGCTACTAGAGCTTGGTATCCCCGCCGTCGCACTATTTCCCGTCACCCCGAGTAATGCCAAGTCTCTTGATGCCAAAGAAGCTTGGAACCCCGAGGGCCTAGCCCAAAGAGCTGTACGAGCACTAAAAAAGGAATATCCGGAGCTGGGCGTGATTACCGACGTTGCCTTAGACCCCTTTACAACCCACGGCCAAGACGGAATTATCGATGATGATGGATATGTATTAAACGATATTACCGTTAACGCATTAGTTAAGCAGGCTTTGTCACACGCAGAGGCCGGAGCAGACATCGTTGCACCTTCAGATATGATGGATGGCCGAATCGCTGCGATTCGCAAAGAACTGGAAGCCGCAGGCCATATCAATACC
>NZ_LWGG01000298.1:0-5117 GCF_001635365.1 Oleiphilus sp. HI0128
TGAGAAGTTTGGTCTGTCGCCGAAGCATAGCCACCAACTTGATAGCGTCGAAGCATTCTTATCAACCGGCTCCCCCTTGAGCCACGAAAGTTTTGAATATATTTACCGCGACATTAAGACGGACGTATGCGTCTCTAGTATTTCCGGGGGCACAGATATCATCTCTTGTTTTGCGCTAGGAAACCCGAATCTTCCAGTATACAAAGGTGAGCTTCAATGCATTGGCTTAGGGATGGACGTACAATTTTTAGATGATGATGGAACTAGCCTTACACAAGGAAAAGGAGAGCTTGTTTGTAAGCAAGCCTTCCCTTCCATGCCAACCGGTTTCTGGAATGACAAAAATAACGAAAAATACCAAAGCGCTTACTTTAAACGCTTTGACAACACATGGGCTCATGGGGACTACGGAGAGCTTATTGTCCACGAAGCAGATAATGGAACACCAACCCAAACCGGCGTAATCATTCACGGCCGCTCTGATGCAATCCTTAACCCTGGCGGTGTTCGAATAGGTACTGCTGAGATTTATCGTCAGGTTGAAAAGGTTGAGGAAGTGTTTGAGTCAATTGCTATCGGCCAAGAATGGCAAGATGATGTTCGTGTCATTCTCTTTGTTCGTTTACAAGAAGGTTTAACACTAGACACGCAGCTTATCGATAAGATAAAACGAAGTATCCGCGAGAATACTACACCAAGGCATGTGCCCAATAAGATTCTTCAAGTCACGGACATTCCCAGAACATTGAGTGGAAAAATTGTCGAGCTAGCCGTTAGAAATGTCGTGCACGGCAAAGAGCTTACAAATATAGAAGCATTGGCAAACCCAGAGGCATTAAACTTATATAGCAACTTAGCGGCCCTGAAAAGCGACTAGCACAATGACTATAAAATCAATAGAGAAGGCAATCTTCTCTATTGATAATAGGCGCTTTACAATAAACCGTAATCGCGTTCCACACGTGAAACCCTGACTTTATAGTCTCTATACCAGCGCTCCTTTCCTAAAGACTGTGCTGCAGTATGTTCTAGATTATCTTTCCACGCTTTAATCGATTCCAGATCACGCCAATAGGAAACCGTCACACCTAGTGAGTCACGTGCTGACTCTAAGCCCAAAAACCCGTCTTGCTCACTGGCAAGCGCTTCCATACGAAGAGATGTGTTAGAGTATTCCTTATCATCGCTACTAAGTACTGAGGTAAAAATGACAGAGTAATAGGGAGGTTGCGGTGTGCCTACAATTGCGTCCATTCTGCTTATTGCTCCTTGTAAAAACAGTTTCTGTAGTGAAAAAACACGTTCCCAGCTTCAACTTACTAACCATAAATTTTGCCCGCGCCCTGCGGGTAAAAGCTACAGTTCAAATAAACTATTTTTTGCTCTTCAAATCAAGAAAAATTGGCTAGATTTTTTAACTCGAGAAGCCAAAACGAGGTTGGCAAAAAAATGCCTAAGTTGGACATCCAGCAAATTCAAACTATAATTTTCCTATGATTTCTCCGGATACGGATACACGATAATGCGAGCATTTATTTCGAAAGCCACGTTACTTTATCTGTTACTCAGCACCACGACCGCCCTCGCTAACAAACAAGATCAAGTAGCTATTTCTTTGGCCTTTACTTTTTCAATGCCCCCATACTTAAGCCAGGATAAAAAAAGCGGTATTGAACGTGACATTATCTATAGCGCACTTACCCAAGCAGGCTACGAATCAATTAGTATTGAGAATGTCCATTACCTACGCGCAATAGAGTTAGTTAAAAGTGGCAGCATCGACGCAATTGTTTCAAATCAATCAAATACGATCTATTCTTCCAATTTGCCGGGTATTTCCACGAGCCACAAAACACTTGACTATGTGGACTGTGCCATCTCACTCGCTAGCCAGAACCTACAACTTAAAACTATATATGATTACTATGACAAGCATATTTGGGCTTTCAAAAGTGCGAGCACTACCTTGGGCCAAGACTTTCAGCTTATGACTCAGAATAACAAGAAGTACACTGAGGATGTTGATCAATTAAAACAACTCGACATGCTCGCAATGAAGCGCATTGACATTGCTATTTCGGATCGAAATATTTTTTCCAGCAAACACAAAAACAGCAGGAAATATCAATCCCTGGAATTTAGCTTCGACAATATTGCTCCCCCCACTTCTCGAGTAATTCGATCGATGGATAGGACATTAATCCAAAAGTTCAATAAGGGCTTGGAGGGCATTCAGGGTAATGGTGAGTACCAGGCTATCTTGAGTAAATATAGAGACTCTTATGCGGGGACTTGCGAATAAACCAGGTTAATTAAATCGCTCGATAGATAATTCCTGGGCGGCACTGAATCATTTCAAAGTACTCCGATAAACCATTAAGTGACTCAGAAGCACCTAAGATCAAATACCCTCCCTTCTTCAAAACACTATGTATTTTGACCAGAATCTTTCGTTTTAATTCAGGTGAGAAATAGATCAAGACATTTCTACAAAAAACCACATCGAGATTAGTTCCAACTCGACCGTAACCTTCCATCAAGTTTAACAACTGAAAATCAATGCTAGTTTTGTACTCAGGTTTAATCTGCCAACGACCATCTTCAAGCGAACTAAAACACTTCTTCAAGCGTTGCTCAGACATTCCGCGCCCAAGCGCCAACATCTCATAGATACCAGACTTCGCGTTAGCAAGCACTGTCGGTGAGATATCTGTCGCGACAACCTTTACCCCCCCCTTCAATCTACCGGGCTTAGACTCTTGAAACTCTTTCGCAATGATAGAGATCGAATAAGGCTCTTGACCTGTTGAGCATGCTGCTGACCATATTTTCAAGGGTGCAATAGTATTCTGCTTATCTGCTTCAACGAAGATTTTTTCTTTTAGAACAGTAAAAGGATGAGAGTCTCGAAACCATAAAGTTTCATTTGTAGTCATCGCATCAATCACTTCTTCTCTGAGATTGCGATGTGAAATACTCTTAAGCTTGGACACGAGCTCACTTAGGCTTGCAATCTGATGCTTTGCCATCACAGGCTTGAGGCGACTACTCACTAGATAAGCCTTATTTTCACCCAACAATATCCCGCACGCTTCCTCTAGAAAGGTGCGGAATAAGTGATACTCCTGAGCTGAACTATCTAATTGCATAGCCACCCTTTAACGAGCATGTTGCGCTGTACATCTAAGCTTTCGTCTTGATACGATCAATGATATCCATCACTTTTTCCGCAAGTTCATCCGGACTAAACTTGGCCATAAAGTCATCGGCACCAACTTTTTCTACCATTGCCTGGTTAAACACACCACTCAATGAAGTGTGCAGCATAATATAAAGTGGTGCTAAACGATGATCATCCTTACATAAGGTCGTCAAGGTGTAGCCATCCATCTCTGGCATCTCTACGTCTGAAATCATCAAATCAATATGATCATTAAGGTGTGACCCGTCCGCCACAAGTTCCCTTAGATAATCGTAGGCCTGTTTACCATCATTCTTGGTAATTACTGTAATGCCGATAGCTTGTAGGCAGTTTTGTATTTGCTTACGCGCAACCACCGAGTCATCAGCGACCAGAACGGTAGGCGGCGATTCACTATTACGTTCACACACCTGTTCTACGAACTCTTCGTTAACGGTTTCTTCTACAGGCGCCACTTCAGAAAGAATCTTCTCTACATCGATAATTTCTACAAGCTTATTATCGATACGAGTGACGGCAGTCAGGTAATTTTCGCGTCCGGCACCCTTTGGCGGCGGATGAATCTCTTCCCAATTAAGGTTAACGATACGTTCAACATCACCAACCAGGAAGCCTTGAGTCTTTCTGTTGTATTCAGTAATAATGACAAAGCTATTGGGAATTGTCTCTTCCGCAATCGGCATCTGTCCTGTTGCCATCCCCATATCCATAATAGGGATAGTTCCACCACGAATATGCGCGACACCGCGAACAACAGGATGTCGTTGTGGCATCATAGTTAACTTAGGGCACTGCAATACTTCTTTAACCTTAAAAACGTTAATTCCGTATATCTGCTGACCCTGAAGCTTAAACAACAATAATTCCAGTCGATTCTGCCCAACGAGCTGAGTTCGTTGGTTAACACTGTCCAGAATACCGGCCATATATATAGCTCCCCTAACGATGTTCAGAGCGGTATGTTACTTGCTTAAGTATTTAGCAGAATGCTTGATACTTAAGCAAATAGGTAAAACCCTGAGCAACGATTTGTACTTTTGACGCAACACTCAGTTTACGCAATAAAGTACTTGTTATTACACGTGCTTTTTAATTTTTTGCACAGCTAACAATAGCATAGGACATAAAATGAAAATTAGTAGGCAAATATTCTGGTTACCGCTTCTTTTTCTGAGCACACTAGTTATCGGGAGCGAGACCGTAACTTTGGAGAATAAGCATAGTCACGCTGCGCCTGAAGAATTAGCAAAGAATGAAACCTCAGACAATAACTTCGACCTTAAAACGCTAGTCTCGGCATACCTTGAGCAGTTAGCCGCTGATTATGCGGACAAAGGTTACCGCTCAGAATACAGGGTCGGCAATATTGATCCATACCACAAAAACAAAACATGTAGCGAGCAGCCACAACTTAAGCTGAATCGCCCTCCTCTCACACAAAACCGAATAACAATCGAGATTCGCTGCGAAGGTCTTAAACCTTGGAAACTCTATATTGGCTCAGAATTCGACCTTTACGCTCATACAGTTGTCGCAACGGGGGGTATCCGGCGTGGCCAAGTGATCTCTATAAATGACATCAACCTAGAAGAAATAGTTATTAACCGAACACACTATTCACATTATCAACAGCTATCTGACGTCGAAGGTATGGTAGCTCGGCGCTCAATTAGGCCCGGATCAACAATTCAACCTGGCCATTTAACACCGCCAAAGCTGGTTAAGCGCGGCGATAATGTTGTAATCGTTGCCAGCAATAGTGCAATTTCGGTTAGAATGAACGGCACCGCTATGACTGACGGGGCGTTGGGGCAGCAAATACCCGTACAAAACCTGCAGTCGAAGCGTGTTGTAAAGGCTCGCGTAAGTGAGCCCGGCCTTGTAATAATAACACTTTAGAAAAAAACATAATTTA
>NZ_LWGG01000299.1:0-861 GCF_001635365.1 Oleiphilus sp. HI0128
TATCTAGATAGTAAGCTTGTCCGTCAGGGCCTCGATGGCGTAATTGTCCTGCCATTTGCTTGGCAAGTGCATAGCGATCTTTTTCAAACGGGGGGAGGCCAAACAAACCTGCTATTCCACACATAGGTTAACTCTCGATGTCGCTGCTTGAACTTATATCAGAATTTGATTGTATGTGTAACTGGATTATTGTATCCAGCATACCTTGAGTTGGCGTTAAGTTACTTTGACACTTCAGGTTGCATTCTTTCGAGAGAGCAACAAGTTGTGATTCATGGATATCAAGATAGGATTTTTTTAATTGTGCTATCTTGCTTGATCCTATTGAATTTGCAAATTGCGCTCCATGTTTATACCAGTAATATACTACTCGGTGCGTTCTTCCTGCTTTAGCAAGCGCGATACGAATTCTTACGTTTGGGTGTAGATCACTTGTCCATGCATAATCATTGATTAGCTGCCATCTGTTCTTATCAAATATTGTGTTCTGGCTATTGGCCATTTCTACATTACTATTGTTTAGGTAGGTGAGGATGTATAGGTCGAGCTGGTCTCCGAAGGCTCCGTATAAGCCTCGCGTTAAATTGGTTGGTTGTGGAAAGTGAGGTTTCCAGTTGGTCGCTCGAGTTGTATCGAGTGTTAGGCCATTTAGTGTTTTTGGTAGCTTAGGTTGGCTTACCTGGTATTCTCTATTTTCTGGTGGGCTAAGTGCTAGTTGGGAAATGATTAGTAAAACTGTGCAAGCTGTTAACGAGAGAATTTGTTGTTTCAATGGCTGCGATGTATCTTGTTTTACAGGTGACTCTTGTTCGCCTTCTGCATCGAAGTGGCGGTCGATGAAAAACCATGGAAGCATCACGG
>NZ_LWGG01000300.1:0-931 GCF_001635365.1 Oleiphilus sp. HI0128
TGCGCTGTCCCAGGATGGATATATTCCAATTCTTCAACTACTCAAGGAAGTTAACCAAGTATGTCAGTTTACTCAAGACTTTCAGCATCTCAGCCCCAAGAACGTTAAAATGAAGCCAAAGGAAGAAACACTAATGGCCGGAGTTTTAGCAAAGGGCTGTAATATCGGTCTGGGCAAACTTGCTAGCATCTCAGCTGGCATTGAGGAGCATACGCTCCACAACACGGTTAACTGGTTTTTCAGTCTAGACAATATTCGAAAAGCTAATAACCGGATCGTTGATGCGATTCATAATTTGAAATTGTCGAGTGCTTATCTCAAAGACCCAGAAATTCTCCACTCATCGAGTGACGGAAGAAAGGTCAATGTTGATGTAGATTGCCTGCACGCAAACCACTCCTACAAGTATTTTGGAAAAGACAAAGGCGTGACGATCTACACATTTATAGATGAAAAGCAGTCGTTATTCCACAATTCAGTATTCAGCGCTTCAGATCGAGAAGCTCCATACGTTATTGATGGCTTGCTTCAAAATGAAGTGACTGACCTTAAACAAGTTCATTCAACTGATACACATGGCTATACAGAGCAAATCTTTGCAGTTTCCCATTTCTTGGGAATAGCGTTTGCTCCAAGACTTGCCAACATCGGAAACCAACAAATATATAGCTTTTCTGCACGGAAAACGTTTTACGACAAAGGCTACCGCCTACTTCCAAGTCGGCCTATCAGTAAAAACCTAGTGCTTGAACATTGGGATGACATTTTAAGATTTGTCGCGACGATTAAGATGAAGCACGCGACTGCTTCACAACTGTTCAAAAGATTGAGTTCCTATTCAAAAGAGCACCCTTTATATAGAGCTCTTAAAGAATTTGGAAGGATCATCAAATCACAGTTCATCCTGACCTATTTTGATGATGAGGATCTG
>NZ_LWGG01000301.1:0-789 GCF_001635365.1 Oleiphilus sp. HI0128
TCAATTTATTAATGGTTTCGATCATGTGTACCGGAATACGGATCGTACGTGCCTGGTCAGCAATAGAACGAGTAATTGCCTGACGAATCCACCATGTAGCGTAAGTCGAGAACTTGTAACCACGGCGATATTCGAACTTATCTACCGCTTTCATCAAGCCAATGTTACCTTCCTGAATAAGATCCAGGAACTGTAGGCCACGGTTGGTATATTTCTTCGCGATGGAGATAACCAAACGAAGGTTGGCTTCTACCATTTCCTTTTTCGCACGACGCGCTTTTGCTTCACCAATCGATACACGACGGTTGACGTCTTTAATTTCAGCGATGGTCATGCCAGTTATGTTAGCCATTTCTGCGATCTTTCTTTGCGCACGCGTAATTTCAACACGGTTCGCTTCTAGCTTCGCTGCACAGGGGTGACTTTCTTCAATTAGGCCGTCAATCCACTGTAGGTTTGCTTCATTACCCGGGAATCGTTTGATGAACTCTTTACGATCCATACCGCAATATCTGGAGCAAAGCGCCATAACTGCACGCTCATTAATCCTAACGATTTCGTTGGTAGTACGAACTTCAACGATCAAGGCATCGAACTGCTTGGCACTCAATTTAAACGGTGCAAACAGTTTACCTAGCTCATTATAAGCTTTAGCTGCTTCTTTACTGCTACGAGTATGCTTTGCTTCTTCTGCTAAGGCTACCGCTAGCTGAGCACGAAGTTCATCCATGCGCTCACGCACTTCTTCTGGATCAGGGCCTTTCTCGCCCTCTTCTTCGTCATCGTCGT
>NZ_LWGG01000302.1:0-790 GCF_001635365.1 Oleiphilus sp. HI0128
TGTCAGGCAGGCGAAGCAACGAGTCGATAATCAGTGGCGAGTAATTGAGAACGACCACCCCTTAATTATAGAGGATCAGTTGTTCGAAGGTATCTCAACTCACTGGAAACGTCTGTCGTTTCGTTGGCAGCAGAAAGCAGTGACCAACAATATTGAACAGCACAATCGGCTTATTATCAACTTGCTGTACCTGATAGAAAATCAAGCAGAAAGTTATCTACCCATGCTTAGTTTTGGTCGTGACTCTGGGTTAGATGTTATTTGGAAGGAATTGCTTGAGACAATTGAAGCGATTGGGCAAACGCGTGCTATTGGTATGGGGGTCGTAAGTTGGATCAAACAGAAGATAATAGGCGTCTGTCTTCAGCACTTCTAAGTCCATCAACCCAACAGGCAACGCAATCCCATCTTTCTTAGCTTTCAGTTCCCGAGTCATTATAGTTAATTACCCAGTCAGAAGTCTTATGAAATTCAGGTGACTCAAAACGATGTCTCATGTTTAAGACAGATTCGTAGAAGACATCTTCCAATAGAAAGTTCACAATAAATGCCGGAATAAAACCACCCGGCTCAGTATGCCCTTGCCAGACGATTCTGGTTTTCTCGTTGCCTTCAGGAATCAGTACTAGTTCATTATTAACTTTAGGTGTTCGAATAACACCTTCATTTTTGGGTAGAGCATCGCCTTCAAACCATTCTTTAATTCGAACGACTTTTGAATCAGTTTCCTGTGTTAGTTGCTGGCCTGCGACGATATCTCTGTCAGCCAGTGGCCAGGGTAAACCCATTC
>NZ_LWGG01000303.1:0-1242 GCF_001635365.1 Oleiphilus sp. HI0128
GCTCCGTTCTAGAATGCCGCCAATCGTAAAAGAGCAAGCCATTAGCATCAGTAGCGCGCCAATTTGCACCGAAGAATTGCCAATAGCATTGTTAAACGCCGATACGATATTGGGGCTAACATTCAAGGTCTTATTTTGCTGCTCAAAGTCCCGGCTGAACTTACGTTCATAAATAATAAAGGCGAACATAATAACGGGGAGGATAATCGGGGCTGAAAATTCATCAAGATAGGCATTCAACAATACGGCGTAAATCAACATGCTGAGCGCAATAATGATGATATAAGGAAGCAGTGCTCGAAACTTTGTAATAGAAGGCTGAAATGCTTCGCTAAAAGGTGCGATGCTTAAAGGCCCACGTCGAGTCAGCATGGCAAACATAAAAAACACTGCAAGCGTTAGCATGAAAACCCGGCTTCCCCAATAAAACAAATCATCACTCAAGACTTCTTTGTTGAGAATGGCAATACCGATTACCAACAGGCAGGGCCTTAATACAACGCCTGAGCTTCCGGTCATTGCGGTGACCGCCAGTGCAAGCTGACGCCGAGTACCAACACGCCTCAACTCCTGATAAACCACAGCACCCATGGCAATAATGATAATACCTGAGGCCCCTGTATAAGCAGTTGGTACAGCCATTAATGCGATGGCGATGCAGGCCAGTATTTCAGGGGGAAAGTTCCAGGGTTTAAAGACATCAAAAAGCTTCGCGCCAAGCAAGGTCTCTTTAAGCAGCATTCCGACCCATATATAGAGAGCGATCGTCAGATGTAGATTAGTCAGTTGGAATATCTGAGTAAAGTACATGCTGATGCCAGGAGCATGCTCTTCGTTGACAAAAAAATGATACGCAGCTGCCAGAAGCATCCAGGTTTGAATGGGAACTGTAAGCACCATTCTAAAGGGAGAAGTGTTTTGTTTACTTAGGTGCCGGGTTTTAAAAAGCTTGATGAAACTCACTAGACTTAGCACGGCGCTACCGACAATAAGCGTAGCAAGGAGTTCGGGTGAACTAAGGCTTGCTCCAGCGTCTTCTGCGTCCTTATAAAATCGATAGCTGGAATAAAACAAGCTCAGTGCCGCGAGTGTTTGCGCAGCATAAGAAAAGTAGTGTTCATGCTTGTTTCGAATGCCTCTGAAGGCAATATGCTCATTGCGCCAGGTTGCGTAGGTGGCACATAGGAGTAGCAGGATGATCAGCATGGATTTTTGCTGGTTAATTGAAAATAAGCTGATTTG
>NZ_LWGG01000304.1:0-1141 GCF_001635365.1 Oleiphilus sp. HI0128
CCTACGGTCTGTTTTTCGTCACCACCCTTTTTGGGCGCGTCTGGTGTGGTTATACCTGCCCACAAACTTCCTGGACCTTTATTTTCATGTGGATTGAGGAAAAGGTTGAAGGGAGCAGGAACCAACGAATGAAGCTTGATAAAGCGGAATTCAGCTCTGAAAAGATGATCAAAAAGACCCTTAAGCACACTCTTTGGTTATTGGTCTCCTTTGGCACCGGCCTGACCTTTGTCGGTTATTTCTACCCTATTCGTGAGTTAGTTCCAGATCTGTTCACCTTTAGTGTAGTCGACGCCTGGGCAATATTCTGGATTGGCTTCTTTACAGTTGCAACCTACCTGAATGCTGGCTGGTTACGTGAACAAGTTTGTTTATACATGTGCCCTTATGCACGCTTTCAATCTGTAATGTTTGATGAAGACACACTTGTTGTTTCCTACGACAAAGGTCGTGGAGACCCAAGAGGAAGCCGCAAACGTAATGTTGATTATAAAGAACAAGGCCTTGGCGACTGCGTTGACTGCGGCATGTGTGTACAGGTTTGTCCAACGGGCATCGATATTCGTGATGGGCTTCAGTATGAGTGTATTGGCTGCGCCTTATGCGTCGACGCCTGTGACTCAATCATGGACAAAATGAAGTATGACCGAGGTCTAATCAGCTACACCACTGAGAATGCCCACATCGGTAAGAAGAGCCATATACTAAGACCCAAAGCCATTGCCTACGCTGTATTATTACTCGGCATGATGGGTGCGTTTGCCTATTCCGTTGCAACACGTGTTCCACTAGAGTTAGACGTAATAAAAGATCGGGGCGCTTTATACCAGCTAACGGGTTTAGGTAAAATCGAAAACACTTATATTCTCAAAGTTATGAATATGAGCGATGAACCCCATGATTTTGACATTACCGTCAAAGGCATTGAAGGGATAAAGATTACCACACCCACTACGGTATCCGTGAAAGCCGGAGAAGTATACACTCAACCAACTAGCATAGAAGTCGACCCCATACATATGGAAGTCACNCACTATGATATTGAGATTACCGTCAAGGCTACAGATAACCCAGACTTGGTCGCATCAAGCGAAAGCCGCTTTTTAGGCAGCGCTGAATAAAGCGACACAATAGAAATTAA
>NZ_LWGG01000305.1:0-994 GCF_001635365.1 Oleiphilus sp. HI0128
CCATGCAAAATATAAAAACAGCGCTAGTGCTGGCAGACAAAGCTTATCTCTTAGACAACTCTGACTACCTAAAGCCCTTCGATCTCGTTGCTCAGATCACGCAAGGATTAGTAACGAAAAAAGCAAACACCCTGCCCGATTGGGCGAGATTTCTACTAGAAAGTTAAAGCCTGATACACACGCCGCTAAGTCAGATAGCTCTGTCTTCAAACTAAGAGACTCTAAAATGCAGATGAGGGCCTATCAAACCGTCAGCGAAGTCACAAACATACCAATTAAACCAATCAGACTAATAACAAAACCAATACTCCGGGCCAAGGCTATATTCGCGTAATAGCACAACATATGCATCACACGCCCAGCAAAATAGGTCACAGAAAACGCGTCGATATAGCTTGCATCGGCACCACTATAAACAGCAAACAAAGCAAACAGGATAAATACCGCGATCGTCTCATTGGTATTTGAATAAGTACGAGAGGCTCGAAATAAAAATCTAGCGTGATCAGCTTCGACGGGATAACCCGGTGTATGTTTCAATTTAATTGATGCTGCGTCAGAAACAAGTATTTGGGTGAGCAGCAATAAGCCGGTCAGTCCAACAATGAGTAGCGTGAGTTGATAGTCTGCAAATACTTCCATATATTGATCCTAGTACTTTCATAAGTGATTGGGTTCACTAATTGTAAAGCGCTGAATACTATTTAATGCTTACCTCATCACCCTAATGCTACCTAAAACCTTAAATACACAGTTCTATCAGTAGGACAAACGAAGCTATTAACGTTAAAGCGACACGACGATTTAACCCTGCAATTCTGCAAGAAAGGTTTAATAAGAGATTGGGAACACCAGAGCAAGTACACACATGAACAACGCCATTCCAAGTGAAGTAATCACAATCCAGTTATCATCTATCAACTTAGGCATATACTTTCCCTCGGTATTTATCTAACTAATAACAAATACATTAATTGATAATGATTATCATTAC
>NZ_LWGG01000306.1:0-1191 GCF_001635365.1 Oleiphilus sp. HI0128
AGTCTCTGTTTACCGGGGTAGAAAGTGCGCTTAAAGGTGGCTGCCGTGTTATCCAATATCGGGATAAGCAATCAAAGCCAGATCAGGCGCTTGCCAAGGCACTCCGACTCAAAGCCTTGTGCCATAAGTACCAGGCAGCACTAATCATTAATGACAGCCTGGCCCTGGCCCTCGACAGCGATGCAGATGGGCTGCATCTTGGAAAATCTGACGGCCACTTAAGCGAAGCACGGCAAGCACTCGGCGACAAAAAGATCATTGGCGTTACCTGCCATAGTGACCTGCAATATGCTCAGGACTGTATTAACCAAGGCGCATCATACTGTGCTTTTGGTCGTTTTTTTGAATCACAAACTAAGCCAGAAGCGCCTCCATGTAGCCTGGAAACATTCAAGCAAGCACTGCAATTGAGTATTCCCGTACTAGCCATTGGGGGTATTAGCATAGACAATATTGCTCGCTTCAGAGATACTCCTCCTCATAATATTGCGGTCATTAATAGTCTCTTTGGCCAGGCAGATATCTACCAAGCTGCGCTGGCGCTAAGCGCCGCATTTAAACAAATTCAAACTTATTAATTTAGAAACAGGTTCCAATATGTCTCGATCCGAAGATCTTTTCAACGATGCCCAAAGTGTGATCCCAGGCGGCGTAAACTCCCCGGTGCGCGCATTTAAAGGTGTTGAAGGTACTCCCATTTTCTTTGAACGCGGTGAAGGCGCCTATTTAGTAGATGCCGACGACAAGCGCTATATCGACTATGTCGCGTCATGGGGACCAATGATCTTGGGCCATGCCAACCCGGATGTAATCTCTGCCGTGAAAGCGCAACTAGACCACGGCTTGGGCTACGGTGCGCCAACTGAAATCGAAACCATCATGGCGAAAAAGGTTTGCGAACTTGTCCCTTCTATTGAAATGGTTCGTATGGTGAGTTCGGGAACCGAAGCAACCATGAGCGCTATTCGCTTGGCGCGTGGTTTTACCGGACGCGATAAAATCGTTAAGTTCGAAGGCTGTTATCACGGGCATGCTGACTCGCTACTCGTTAAAGCAGGCTCTGGCGCGCTAACGCTTGGCGTGCCTAATTCACCTGGAGTACCTGCGAGTGTCGCCGAGCATACAATCACCCTTACCTATAATGATGCAGACCAAGTTAAAGCACTGTTTGATGAAATGGGTGACCAGGTT
>NZ_LWGG01000307.1:0-809 GCF_001635365.1 Oleiphilus sp. HI0128
TGCTGAAATCATTGGCGAACTAATCAAAGATGAAAACGAGCTGATTCAACTCACTACAAACTTTGGCGGTAAACGCCTGATTGAGTGGCGTTACGCTGACCAATTACCGAGAATTTGCTAGGTAACAGTTCACAACTCAAAAAAGATCTTGTTAATCAAATGTTACACATCGCAAAACTTTTGCTACAGACCCAAGGCATCACCTGTCATATGATTACATCATCGAAGTACGGAACAGCGATTCAGGCCCACGGTTTCGGAAACAGATTTCATGATTTTCTTTGACCCGACTCTTTAGTCGGGTTTTTTATTGGCTGCGATTTATTGCTTTGATGGTTATGTGTGACAAAGTAGTGCCAAAAGCTGACGTTTCTATATCAATAGGGTGCGCCGTGCGCACCAGCGGAGTTTGATCGTCTCCTCCGTAGGCATAGGATCCACCTCTCGCTTGATCAACCTCGTGCTAGCCCTCATGCGAGCCGTGGAAGGCTCTGCCTACAGGCCTGGGGGAATTGGTTTGGCCACCCCTATTTATGTTTGTTTGAGCCACGGAGTTCAGAGGTGCGCATGGCGCACCCTATTAGAGTTGTCAGAGTCTTAAATGCAGACTTTAACGTAGCTCAAGAAGTTCACTTCTTTCTTCTTTAACAAATGCTTTTTAATGAATAACCATAAGGCTCTAACTTGCTTAAGTCGTAGTATCTTGAGAAAACATCCTCTCCAGCTCTTGGCAACCATCTAACTCGCTAAGCAAATAAGACTTCTCTCGCCGGGCCACGTCTAGCCAATGTTCACCTTTAACAGCACCA
>NZ_LWGG01000308.1:0-1091 GCF_001635365.1 Oleiphilus sp. HI0128
TAGCGGGATTTAAACCTTTGGCAGGCATTTGACCGTTTCGACCATACAGGAGGGTGGTTTTGATCGCGTCTGGACTTCCACCATATAACCAGTCGTGGTCAGTCAGATTTGGAAAGCCTAATGCGCCGCGACCTGTTGATCCGTGACATACTGAGCAGTTATTAGCAAACAAACGCTGTCCTACTTTCATTGCTTCGGCATCTTTGGCGAGTTCTTCAATTGGCTTTGCCGCGTAGGCTTTGAATATAGGTGTGTACTTTTCATCAGCTTCAGCAACTTCTGCTTCCCATTGACCGGTAGAAGACCAGCCTAAGAAACCTTGGAAGTTACCTAAAGTCGGGTACAGCAATGCGTATGCGAATGCAAAAACAACTGAACCGATAAACATATGGAACCACCACTTTGGAAGTGGATTATCGTACTCTTCGATCCCATCGAAGGCATGGGGCATCTTTTGTTCAGTCTCTTCATCTGTAGTTTGGCTTTTTCGGGTGGCTACTAGCAGCCATGTACTACCGATCAAAGTACCGATAATAATGACTGAGACCCATACACTCCAAAAACTAGTCATGTTCTTCTCTCTCTTTTTCGCTCAAGGTACGTTCCGCGATATCGTCATCCTGAAAGGGCAGGTTGGCTGCATCGTCAAAATCTTTTTTCTTTTTGCCGTTATAGGCCCATAAGCATATGGCGACAAAGGCGATCATGACCAAGATGGTAGATAGACCGCGTAACGTGTTGATATCCATAATATTGGTTCTTACTTGTTCTTAAGAACGGTGCCAAGCTGCTGTAGATACGCAACCATAGCTTCGATTTCTGTTTTACCTTTCACCGCTTCTGCTGCACCGGCAATGTCTTCGTCGGTGTAGGGAACGCCTACTGTACGAAGTGCTTCCATTTTCGCAGCAGTACCTTTGTGGTCTACGATAGCTGTAAACAACCAAGGGTAGGACGGCATTTTGGACTCAGGTACAACATTACGTGGGTTATAAAGGTGAGCACGTTGCCAGTCGTCACTATAGCGACCACCAACACGAGCCAGATCAGGACCAGTACGCTTAGAACCCCATAGGAATGGGTGCTCATAA
>NZ_LWGG01000309.1:0-9078 GCF_001635365.1 Oleiphilus sp. HI0128
TTTACTGCTTCGGTCAAAATAGCATTAATTAGTCTGATGATCGGCGCATCATCTTCTTGCTCTAATAAGTCCTCGGTCTCTGGAACCGAGTTTGCCAAGCTGGCCAGATCCATATCGTCGCCCAGACCTTCGACCATCTGCATTGCTTCTGCAGAGTCATTTTGGTAAGCAAGCCCTAAAGCTTCGTCGAACTCTGCCTCATCAACTTGTTGAAAAGGAACCTCACCAAAAGTTAGACGGTTTACTTCTGCAAAAGCCTGGGAGCTAAGACCCGCCCGATAAAGAATCTCATACTCGTTATTTTGATTTTTCAACAATACTATCCCTTGCTTCTTAGCAAAGGAGAATGGCAACCGCTCAAATGGAAGCATTAAACCAGTATCTTCAACAGAGCCGGATGCGGTGCCGGACTCTTCTAAAGTCGGAATATCCGCTGCATCAGCACTATTATGTTGAGACTCTTCTATCACGGTAACCCCTTAAATTCGGTCCGCCAGGTTAGTATTATTCATAATCCCACGAGCAAGCTAAATTAAGCATTTAACTTAAGTAAGACGAGCATTGTATTGTCTTAATCTTATAAACAATAGACGATTACATTAAAACATCGTAAGACTAATATAAACGCAAAAACACGCTCTTTATTAACTAATTCATATATTTTGTCAGGATAAGCAAAATTAAGTCCTATGAAATACCAAAATACCCTGACAGAACCCCATAAAAAAAGCGCTACAGTAAAACCATTTTTTGAAGACTCTTACATAAGCAAAGCTAGATCTTGTGCTACTATAATGGCTAAGACATAAATATAAATGATCACGGCTGAAACATTGCGAAACTGTGACAGCGACGACTAATCCAGGTTTATTAACATGTTGTTTAACCGGCTTCCCTTAATATCAGCGCTCGCATTATGCGCACTTATTTGCGGAAGTATTTATATACAACTAGCCCCTATTTTCATCCAAGACCTTAAAAAAGATCTTAAGCCTACAACCCCCTCTAGCAGTGTCGCGCAAACAAATACTAACAAGCCGCAAAAAACTCACAACATCTCCAAGTTCAGCCTGTTTGGCGACGTTAACAAGGCCATAAGCAAACCAAAACCAGTCGCCAAAGACCTCCCAAAAACTAGCCTAAAACTTCTGCTTACGGGCGTCATGGCAAGCGGTAATACTGACAATGCCAGCGCCCTTATCCAAGGACCAGATAAACAAACCTTAAACTATCGAATAAATGACGAACTGCCGGGCGGTGCAACACTTAAACAAGTTTATCCAGATCGTGTCGTATTAGAACGCTCTGGGCGATTAGAAAACCTGGTATTTGTCGAACAGCGCCCTATTGGCTTTGAAAGCTATGAGCCAGTGGATGATCCTGAAATTGAGGAAACAGAGAACACCGAAAACAACCCCATCATTACAACTCGCGCAGCAAACCCGGGCAGAACGCAGGGCATAAAAGACCGTTTAAGCAAACTTCGGAAGCGAATGCTTAAAAATAGAGTAAACCAATAAGTCACAATGACTCCGATATTCAATAGCTATTGCTTAGGCCTCACTCTTTTAAGGACCCCGATTTACAAGCGGGTTGTCATAATTTTTTTTATTACGACCTGCGCCTCAGCCCTAGACCTTAACTCTAAAGTTCTCGATTTTATTGACCAGCGCTTCGGCCAGGACGCTGTTAGCCGACTCCAGCAATGGGAAAGAATCGCTAATTACAAACAAAACATTACCCATCAACAAAAGCTAAAACTTGTAAACCAGTTCTTTAATAGAGTGAAGTTCGTATCCGATCAAGAACAATGGAATAAGGAAGATTATTGGGCAACGCCATTAGAGTTTTTGGCAACCAATGCTGGCGACTGTGAGGACTTCTCAATTGCAAAGTACTTTACGCTTCGGGAAATGGGAATCCCTGATGACATGATAAAAATCACCTACGTCAAAGCGCTTGAGCTGAACCAGGCTCACATGGTCCTCGCCTATTACCCGACTCCAGACGCTGAACCCCTCATTCTCGACAACCTGATTAATGAAATAAAACCAGCAGGCCAACGTACCGACCTGGCACCTGTATACAGCTTCAACGGTGAAGGCTTATGGCTTTCGAAGATTAGAGGTCAGGAAGGTAAACGCATTGGCAATGCAGATAAGCTGGAAAGCTGGGTAGAGCTATTGAACAGACATTATAAGTTACTGAAATAAGCATCACCCACCCTTTAACCCACCACAACACAATTTTGTCACTAGACCACACAATGTTGACGTTAACGTCAACGTAAGTATATCATGATAGCTAAAGTAAATTGGCCAAAAAGGGTTGATAGAATGAGCCAACAATTCAGCATTAGCGAACTGTCTCGCGAGTTCGATGTCACCACCAGAACCATACGCTTTTATGAAGCAGAGGGACTTCTGCACCCTACCCGAAAGGGACAAACGCGAATTTATTCAGATGCCGACAGAGTCACACTAAAACTGATTATTCGAGGCAAACGCCTTGGTTTATCGCTTGCCGAGTCAAAAGAACTCATTCAGTTGTACGACCCAAGTGGTGCAAACCAAGTTCAATTACGACGCCTGCTCGATAAAATTAATGAGCGCAGACAAGTCTTAAAGCAACAGGTTGAAGATATTCGTGTTATGCAGCTCGAACTTGATGAAGCCGAGTCTCGGTGCATAGACGCGATAAATAAACAAAAGACATAAACAATCTCTTACCGAATAAATAGAAATGTGAGGCCAACCATGCAATTACTAAATTTTGATTTGTGTGAAACCAATGACATGCTCAGAGACCAGGTCTCTAACTTCGTCGCAAGTGAGATTACGCCCATCGCTGCAAAGACCGATAGTGATAACGAGTTCCCTAACGAGCTTTGGCCTAAACTTGGTGAAATGGGTCTATTGGGCATGACCGTACCGGAAGAGTTTGGCGGCACAAACATGGGCTACCTTGCTCATGTACTGGCAATGGAAGAGATCAGCCGCGGCAGCGCATCGATTGGCCTTAGTTATGGCGCTCATTCAAATTTATGTGTTAACCAAATCAACCGTAACGGTAGCCAAGAACAAAAAGAAAAGTATTTACCGAAGCTTATTTCGGGTGAGCACATTGGTGCACTCGCAATGAGTGAGCCGAACGCTGGTAGTGACGTTGTGAGCATGAAACTTAAAGCCGAAAAACGCGGTGACCATTATGTTCTCAACGGTAGCAAGATGTGGATTACCAACGGGCCCGACGCTAACACCTATGTCATTTACGCTAAAACGGCGCCAGAGAAAGGCCCGCACGGTATAACTGCCTTTGTCGTCGAGCGTGACTGGAAGGGCTTTAGTCGGTCTCCTAAGCTAGACAAGCTGGGTATGCGCGGTTCAAACACCTGCGAACTGGTATTTCAAGATGTCGAAGTCCCTGTTGAAAATGTTCTTGGTCTTGAAAATGCGGGCGTTAAAGTACTAATGAGCGGCCTCGATTATGAACGTGTCGTGCTATCAGGTGGGCCAACGGGCATTATGCAATCTTGCCTCGACCTGGTTATACCTTATATCCACGAACGCAAACAGTTTAATCAGTCGATCGGCGAGTTCCAGTTAATCCAGGGGAAGATGGCTGATATGTACACAGCACTCAATGCCAGCCGCGCCTACTTATACGCCGTTGCTAAAGCCTGTGACCGAGGTGAGACCACCCGTAAAGATGCGGCCGGTATCATTCTATACAGCGCTGAAGCAGCAACTAAAATGGCCTTGGAGGCAATCCAAATACTTGGCGGCAATGGCTACATTAACGAGTTCCCTGCTGGGCGCCTATTACGAGATGCGAAGCTCTATGAAATTGGTGCCGGAACTTCCGAGATTCGTCGTATGCTAATCGGCCGCGAATTATTTATGGAAACGCGTTAACACCCTGCCTCGTTAATTAAAGCCAAGCCTTAGCAAATATTGCTAAGGCTATCGATGGATAGAATCATTTATGACCGTTATACAATCCAACACAGACGCTTTAAGCGCACAGTTTAAAGAAAGAAAGCTTGCGATGGACGAGCTGGTGACTGGGCTGCGTGAAACCATTCAGGCCACCGCAAATAGCGCCGGGCCTGAAGCGGTAAAGCGCCACCTAGCTAAAGGAAAGCTTTTACCCAGAGACCGAGTCACGAGATTAATTGATCCCGGCTCACCATTTCTTGAGTTATCTCAACTTGCTGCCCATGAGGTATACGATGAAAAGGTTCCCTCTGCCGGTGCAATTACTGGCATAGGCCGAATCAATGGCACTGAGTGCATGATTGTTGCCAACGATTCGACGGTTAAAGGAGGCACTTACTACCCTCTTTCGGTTAAAAAACATCTCCGCGCCTTAACCATCGCTGAAGAGAATCGCCTACCCTGCGTCTACCTTGTAGATTCAGGTGGCGCAAACCTCCCTAATCAGGATGAAGTCTTTCCGGACGAGGATGACTTTGGCAACATTTTCTATCGACAGGCCAACATGTCTGCCAAAGGGATTCCACAAATCGCCGTTGTACTTGGATTGTGTACCGCAGGTGGCGCTTACGTCCCTGCAATGGCCGATGAAAGCATAATGGTTCGCAACCACAGTACAATCTTTCTAGCAGGCCCACCGCTAGTTAAAGCTGCAACCGGTGAAGAAGTTAGCGCAGAAGACCTGGGCGGCGCTGATGTGCATTGCAAAACCTCTGGTGTTGCTGATCATTATGCCGACAGTGAAGAGCATGCTATCCAGATCGCTCGAGAATGTGTATCAAATCTTAATTGGCAGAAGCCAAAACAAATGGCTACTCGCCCAGCAAAACCACCTAAGTACCCGGAAAATGAAATTAACGGAGTGGTTCCATCTGACCTAAAAACCCCTTACGACGTGCGAGAGGTCATTGCTCGAATCGTTGATAATTCTGACTTTTCAGAGTTCAAGCAATACTTTGGTGAAACACTCGTTTGCGGCTTTGCACATATATATGGAAACCCGGTAGGTATTATTGCTAACAACGGTATTTTGTTCTCTGAGTCAGCTCAAAAAGGCGCGCACTTTATTGAACTATGCTGCCAACGTAAGATCCCTTTGATCTTCCTACAAAATGTCACCGGCTTTATGGTTGGCAAATCGTTTGAAGAAGGCGGTATCGCCAAGCATGGGGCAAAGATGGTCATGGCCGTCGCTTGCGCTAAAGTTCCGAAGTTTACGATCATTATTGGCGGAAGTTTTGGTGCCGGAAATTACGGCATGTGCGGGAGAGCCTATCATCCACGATTCCTATGGATGTGGCCAAATGCACGTATTTCAGTAATGGGTGGCGAACAGGCTGCAGGCGTTCTGGCACAAGTTAAACGAGATAGTTTGGCTAAACGTGGCATCATTTGGTCTGATGAAGAAGAACAAGCACTCAAGCAACCGATTATCGAACAGTTTGAAAAACAGGCACACCCTTATTATGCCAGTGCACGCTTATGGGATGACGGCATAATCGAGCCTAGCGACACTCGAAAAGTTCTTGGCGTCGCAATCTCAGCTAGCCTAAACGCACCAATAGAAGATACCGAGTTTGGCGTATTTAGAATGTAAGTATGAGCGATCACTCAAATTACTCATAAGGTACAATTCAATGAATCAGGATATTAACCATGCAGCCAGCAAGTACTCTTCAATTTGATAAGCAAATCGCCACCCTTTGCTTATCGCGCCCTGAAAAGCACAACGCTTTCGATGACCAGGTAATTACCGAACTACGCGCACATATAAAAACAGTCAACGACTCAGATGCGCGCGTTATGGTACTCAAAGCTGATGGCAAACATTTCTGCGCCGGGGCTGACTTAGCCTGGATGAAACGTATGGCAACGCTAAGTCATGAAGACAACCTTCACGATGCACGCCAACTTGCTGCGCTTATGCAAGAGTTAAACGATCTTAGGATTCCCACAATAGCACGCGTACAAGGAGCCGCCTACGGTGGAGCAATCGGGCTTATCGCGTGCAGCGACATTGCCATCGCCGATGAGAAATCACGTTTCTGTTTAAGCGAAACGAAACTCGGTTTAGCACCTGCCACCATCGGGCCTTTTGTTGTTGAAGCCATCGGCCCTCGCATCGCAAAAAGACTATTCTTAACTGCTGAAGTATTTAAGGCTCAAGCAGCAAAGGGTTATCAACTTGTCCATGAAGTTGTAGCAACTGAACAATTAGATGAGCAAGTACAGGCTATTGTTGAACAAATTTTAACAACTGGCCCGCAAGCCAGTATTGCAGCCAAGCAGCTAGTGGCTGACATAGTGCAAGCTCCTGAAGACTTAAGTGAACGCACCAGCCAGCTTATTGCTGACTTACGCGTATCGGAAGAAGGTCAAAATGGATTGAAGGCATTTTTCGATAAGCAGCCAGCTCCTTGGATTAAGAGCAATAAGGAGTAAACACAAGCATGAGTGATCAAGTAAGAATTGTTGAAGTGGGTCCGCGTGACGGGCTACAAAACGAAGCTGGAATCGTAAGCTTGGAAGATAAACTCGCCTTAATCGAACAGCTTGGCAAGGCTGGACTGAAGCAAATAGAGGCCGGTAGCTTTGTTTCACCCAAGTGGGTTCCCCAGATGGCCAGTAGTGCAGAGGTTTTCACAAAGCTAAGTCGCAGAGATGATATCTGTTACTCAGCTCTCACCCCAAACCTCAAGGGTTATGAAGCAGCCAAATCTGTCAATGTGGATGAGGTTGCCATATTTACTGCAGCTTCAGAAGGCTTTACTCAGAAAAACATCAACTGCAGCATTGATGAAAGCATTGCTCGTTTCGAGCCACTTATTACCCAGGCCAAGCAGGATAATTTGCGCGTTCGAGCTTATGTTTCTTGCATTATCGCCTGCCCTTACGATGGCATCACTTCGCCTGAAAATGTTACTAAAGTCTGTGAGCGCCTGCTGAGCATGGGCTGCTACGAGGTATCACTCGGCGATACAATTGGCATTGGTACGCCCGTTCAAATAAAAACGCTGCTCTCTCAACTATTGAGACACTTCTCGACCAATCAACTAGCCTGCCATTTTCACGATACCTACGGCCAAGCGCTTGCCAATCAATACGCAGCCCTAGAGTTAGGCTACAGAACTTTCGATACCTCAGTAGCTGGCTTAGGTGGTTGCCCCTATGCAACCGGAGCCTCTGGAAATGTCAGCACAGAAGACACCGTTTATATGCTCCAGGGGGCTGGCATGGAAACAGGTATTGAGCTAGACAAGCTCATTGAAGCAGGAAACAGAATTTGCAATGCAATTGGCCGAACTAATCAATCAAAAGTAGCGCTCGCATTAAAATAACCAGACTCGGAACAGCACGACATGAATCAGCAAAATAACGAATGCCTTTGGCAACCTAGCATAGACCGCATATCGCAGACAGAACTGACTCGATTCATGTCTTATCTAAATCAGCAAAGCGAACATTCATTTGAAAGCTACGATCAACTCTATCGTTGGTCTGTCTCTGATAAGCAGGCATTCTGGTCACAGCTGTGGGATTTCTTTGATGTCAAAGGTCATAAAGGCGAACTCACCTTGCTTAATGAAGACAAGATGCCGGGTGCGCAATGGTTTCCAAATGCGACCTTGAACTTTGCCGAGAATCTGTTGCGCCAAGCTGAAAGCAGCCCTGCATCGATAGCGATTGTTGAACGTGGCGAGCATGGCCTTAGAACAGAGCTTAGTTACCAGGAACTACTCCAGCAGGTTAATAAGTGTGCCACATATCTTAAGCAAGTGGGCGTAGCAAAAGGCGATGTGGTAGCCGGCTTCCTACCAAATAGTTGCTATGCGGTGATTGCCATGCTTGCTACAAGTAGCCTCGGTGCAATCTGGACATCCTGTTCACCCGATTTTGGCGTAACAGGCGTGCTCGATCGCTTCGAACAAACTCGTCCTAAAGTCCTTTTTGCTACAGACGGTTATTACTATGGAAATAAAACTATCAGCAGCCTTGAACGTGTTAAAGCCGTCCAGAAAGGTCTAAGCGAATTAGAAGCCTGCATACTGATTCCTTATCTCAAGCCAAAAGATAGCGACAAAGAAGCCCTTGGTGATTCATTTCATACCTGGGCGGATGTAATGAAGGTAGAGGACAACAGCGCATTGTCATTCACGCAAATGCCCTTTTCGGCACCGCTGTACATCCTCTATTCATCAGGAACAACAGGCAAACCCAAATGCATTGTACATAGCGCTGGTGGTACCTTGATTCAGCACCTCAAAGAGCTTGCACTGCATACCAACGTCAAGCCAAATACCAAGCTTTTCTACTACACAACCTGTGGCTGGATGATGTGGAACTGGCTCGTTTCTGGTCTAGCCTTAGGTGCTACGCTAGTGTTGTATGACGGCTCACCATTCCACCCAGAACAAACCAGCCTGCTTGATATTGCAGACGAAGAAGGTATCGATATTTTTGGGGCTAGTGCCAAGTATTACGCTGCCTGTGAGAAGTTTGGTCTGTCGCCGAAGCATAGCCACCAACTTGATAGCGTCGAAGCATTCTTATCAACCGGCTCCCCCTTGAGCCACGAAAGTTTTGAATATATTTACCGCGACATTAAGACGGACGTATGCGTCTCTAGTATTTCCGGGGGCACAGATATCATCTCTTGTTTTGCGCTAGGAAACCCGAATCTTCCAGTATACAAAGGTGAGCTTCAATGCATTGGCTTAGGGATGGACGTACAATTTTTAGATGATGATGGAACTAGCCTTACACAAGGAAAAGGAGAGCTTGTTTGTAAGCAAGCCTTCCCTTCCATGCCAACCGGTTTCTGGAATGACAAAAATAACGAAAAATACCAAAGCGCTTACTTTAAACGCTTTGACAACACATGGGCTCATGGGGACTACGGAGAGCTTATTGTCCACGAAGCAGATAATGGAACACCAACCCAAACCGGCGTAATCATTCACGGCCGCTCTGATGCAATCCTTAACCCTGGCGGTGTTCGAATAGGTACTGCTGAGATTTATCGTCAGGTTGAAAAGGTTGAGGAAGTGTTTGAGTCAATTGCTATCGGCCAAGAATGGCAAGA
>NZ_LWGG01000310.1:0-731 GCF_001635365.1 Oleiphilus sp. HI0128
CCGCCGACGGGGTCAGGGCTATATTGACCTGCACTTGAATCGACAGGGCCTACAACGGGATATTCGCTTACGAGTCCAGCACTCTAGGGCTGCTCCACCAATCGCGGCACAGACCAATATGCTGCTAACAATCCCTGAAACCCTGGCGAAAGATCACAAACTAGCGATCTACGACTTGCCCTTTGAATTACCTGATGTAGATTGGCATTTATACTGGCACAGCAATTACAGCCAGGATAAAGCACACCAATGGATGAGAAGCGTCATTATTGATATCTTTAATCAAGAAATAAGCTGAGTACATGTTTGATGAAACGCATTTTTTCGCATTCAAACTCATTATTAGTCTTCAACCTTCGCAACATCCTGGGTAATCATAATATCAATTGCGAAGTTCGGAATGATGGCCTGACATCGACAGCGGGTGAAACACCTCCGACAGAGGTGTGGGCTGAGCTTTGGGTCTCGAAAGAAAGGGATTATGAGCAAGCAGAAAAAATCATTGAAGAAGCGGTACACGGCGACCCCAAAGCGACTTCATGGTTTTGTGAGCATTGCTCTGAAGATAATGCTCCCGCGTTTGAATTATGCTGGAAGTGCGGTAGAGAACGCGCTATATAACTTAGGCTCCTGAAAACCTTTTAGCTAAGCACTTAATTCTATTAATTAATACCTTTCGAACTAAGCTTTATGCGCCATATTTCAAACCAGCTCTGCTATGTGAATAAATG
>NZ_LWGG01000311.1:0-760 GCF_001635365.1 Oleiphilus sp. HI0128
AACGACAAAGTGAACCAGTCTTTATTTGGCCGGCACAGGTACCAACCGCCAAATCAGCAATTGTTGTGTCTTCTGTTTCACCAGAACGATGTGAGATAACTGCGGTATAGCCTGCATCTTTAGCCATCTTAATCGCATCTAAGGTTTCGCTCAGGCTACCAATCTGGTTGAATTTAATCAGAATCGAGTTAGCAATATCTTTTTCGATACCTTCAGAAAGAATCTTGGTATTGGTCACAAACAAGTCATCACCAACCAATTGAACTTTGTCGCCCAACTTTTCAGTTTGATACTTCCACCCATCCCAATCCGACTCGTCCTGACCGTCTTCAATAGAAACGATTGG
Organism: Oleiphilus sp. HI0128; assembly: GCF_001635365.1. Taxonomy (NCBI): domain Bacteria; kingdom Pseudomonadati; phylum Pseudomonadota; class Gammaproteobacteria; order Oceanospirillales; family Oleiphilaceae; genus Oleiphilus; species Oleiphilus sp. HI0128. The sequence goes on from NZ_LWGG01000311.1 coordinate 347, forward strand.
ATACTGGTCGCAAAGCTCAGCCAAATAATCAGAGAACTGCTCAGGGCTGAAAGCCTTACCTTCGCCTTTCATGTCGTATTTACCATCAACATAGAACTCAGTTGATGCACAGTCTAAGGCTAGCGTAATGTCTTTACCTAGCTCGTATCCTGCATTCGCTACAGCAACCTTGATTGCCGCCAATGCATCGGCATTAGAAGCCAAGTCAGGCGCAAAACCGCCCTCATCACCCACAGCGGTATTTAGACCTTGCTCACTTAATACCTTCTTCAAACCATGGAATATTTCAGCGCCCGCACGCAGTGCTTCGGCAAAAGTAGGAGCAGAAACTGGCTGAACCATAAACTCTTGGATATCAACATTGTTGTCTGCGTGCTCACCACCATTGATGATATTCATCATTGGCACAGGCAT
>NZ_LWGG01000312.1:0-938 GCF_001635365.1 Oleiphilus sp. HI0128
CCCATTACATGCCAATCGATACGTTCATGGTCGCGGAATAGTTTGAATTCACCGGTTTCTTTTCGGCCCTTAATAAACTGAACGACCGCGGCTTTCTGACCATGCCCTACGGCTCTGGCCATCGTGCCAAAGGCGGAGCTACTTTTGCCTTTGCCATTTCCTTTCAACAAAATCAGAACGCCACGCTCTTCAGTTGCCTTGGCAATCTTTTTATCGATAATGGCCTTTTTGTGCGCCATGCGCTCTTGATGCGACTTCATGCCAAGCTACCTTTTCCTGTTGAGTTACTTAAAAGATCATCCTTTAAGGAGATATAGATTGCGCCCAAATTGCGCGCAAACTCTCTTCCACGACCACGGGGTATTGTCGCTTGCTCAGTATCCACCCATACACAGTCACCGGGTAGCCTAATTTGGCTGAGCGTTTCTCGGCTCCGACCATCAGACACTATATACGTCCGTATGTTTAGCCCTGGAAATTTCTGACTCATCGCTTCGCAATACCGAGCCGCTTCATTAACGCCTTCTATGATTGGTGTTCCACCGCCCGCTCGGAGCCCCTGCAACCAGTTCTCGATCTGTTTGGGCGCTCTCACTTTCGCCATGAGCGACAGTACTTGATTGTTACCAAAACCAAACACCGCAAGTTGCTCTCTGTTTAAGTAAGCCTCATTGGCGATCGCAGCAACAACACCTTTTGCACGTGCAAAAACGTCACCTTGTAAAGTAGAGCCCGAGGTATCAAACAAAACAACATGTAAGACTGACTGACCCAATTTTTGTTTCCGCATCTTGAGCTTATTAGGCGGCCACTCGCCAAAACTACTTAGCAGTGTGCCGAACCAATCAGGAAGTCGCCCGTCTTTGTTCGATGTTTGCCGGCCTATGGTAGAGCGCCCTTTTTGATTGGCAAACATCGAGTCTAACAATGCAGAGGGT
>NZ_LWGG01000313.1:0-1032 GCF_001635365.1 Oleiphilus sp. HI0128
ACAGGCGGCGATGACAGTGTTGTACCTCTGCATAGTGCATGTGGCTCTAACAGGGAAGAGTCCATTGATTCATGTGTGTCTGATCTAGCTGTAGATGGACGTGTGAAGTATGTCTCGAAGCACCCGTCTGGTTACTACGATTATTACTACCCCATCATTATGAGTGAGAACACACCTCACAATAATATGCCGCAATCCATTAATATCTGGTCTTTCCAAAACCTATTGGTACTTCCATGGTTTGTTGACGGTCACCCAATGACCTTCGCATTGAGCAATGCAAATCAATACGAAAACAGTGGTAATGCCTCAATCGATGTGGATGTAGAGTATCACCATCACTGGTCATGGTTTAAGAAATATCGGTATATCACCAATGCTTCAAGAAAAAGTATGTCTGAAGTGATACTGGACTCATTTGAGTAGTAGAGTCTGAAATACTTAGTCATGTAAAAAACTAGCATAAGGCTGAATAGAAAATCCGATGATGGCAACATTGTCGGATTTTTTTATGGGCTTTCGTTAAGGCTTAATCAATATTTTTGTGGCCCAGGCTTTAAGGCAATGCGTATATACCTGTTTGTTACCGTTAATAATAAAAAAGGTGTCAGGTCTTTTTTTTCACTGTATTGTTAATGCTCACAAGGTATGAGTATTAACAATGTTAAATATGGATTTTTCGGAAAAGCTGGCTCTCGATACAGCGAAAATGGAATGGGATAAAAGCCCTGCTGCCGGTGTTTGGCGTAAACCTTTGGAGCGAGAAGCTAAGGAATCGGGGCATACCACGAGCATTGTAATGTATGAGCCTGGCTCGTCTTTCTCTGAGCACTTTCACCCAATGGGTGAAGAGATTTTTGTATTGGAGGGCGTATTCTCAGATGAAACAGGAGACTTTGGCGCTGGAACCTATATACGTAATCCGCCTGGAAGCAACCATGCCCCGTTTAGTAAGCAAGGCTGTGTTATCTTGGTCAAGCTGAACCAGTTTTCACTCGAGGATAAAGAACAGGTACGCATCGATACTACTTC
>NZ_LWGG01000314.1:0-1060 GCF_001635365.1 Oleiphilus sp. HI0128
GGTGATCTTGAACGCCTCTTTCATTATTCTGAAGGAAAATTACACGGCCAAGAGACTGGCTATTTCCAATCAGGAGAAATCAGTGCGCAACAGTATTGGGAGGAAGGAAGCAGGATAGGCATACAGAAACTGTTCTATATAGATGGCACTGTAAAAAGAATACAGGACTGGACAGAGGAAAAGTACTTGAAAAGGTTAACCCTCTACTACCCCAATGGCTATATTGAAAAACACACGGAGCGTAGCTCCAAAGATGTTGTAACTATTGATTACCATTGTGGATGGGATAATCCTTTATCAGAGGCAATTGATTACCTTGGCTATAGTTACTCAAATCAAGAAGGATATACTTATGGATGTAGCGGGGACACTTAATATTTTCTGAAAATAGAAGGACTTCTAATAGAACAATGACTGCTTACTCATGAAAGCCGATAAACGTGAATTGTGTGAATCGTTGACATATCACACTCGCTTTCATACTCTAAACACGGCTTCTGGGGGCGGCGCTATACAGAGACAAGGCCTTACTAACTTTCGTCTCGCATTAAAACCGCCTTGTGCGGTTTTGCTGTTTATGGGGCTGGCTCACCCGATACTAAGCTTTTCTTGCTGAGTACCGATAAATAATTACGCACCATAACAATAAGGGGTAATACACTCTAAGCTGCGATAGCGGCCAACTTTTTGATCATATTCTAATCATCCCGGCTGACAGCGCTTGCTTTTCTGTTGCGGGCATGAGTTTGAACTGATTTCATGATTTCTTTGATTAGCTTTTCAGGTAAGACACCATAGCTATAAAGTCCATTATCCAGCTTTCGAATGTCGTACCCTGGCCAAGTAAATTTATTGTATTCGGTCGTAATAATCCAAGATCGTTCTGCATCTAAGCCCAAACGCTTTTTGGTTGCAGCAGGTATTTCTATACCGGACTCTGGATCAACGGGAGGGGTATGAGTGATGGGGAGAACAAATAAGATAGTTTGACCTTGCTCGCTTTTACGATTTAGTAAGACGCTACAAGGCCGTTCTTTCATACCTTCACTTTTTCCTTTTC
>NZ_LWGG01000315.1:0-726 GCF_001635365.1 Oleiphilus sp. HI0128
CAACTTGATAAGTGGCTGGCCGATGAGCTTATCGTTCCCTGCGCCAATCAGCCAGAGTACTATGTTGGCCGAGAGCGAAACTCCAGCATCACGCGCCACATTGCTAAAGACCTGAACATTCACTTTTCCACCCGGGTTTGTCGCCTCGAAAAGGAACGTGAGCTTTGGCAGGTTTACACTGAATCACCTACTGGCGAGCAGCTGTTCTGCACAGCAGAGCACATTGTAATCGCAACGCCACCTCAACAAGCTTACGACCTATTACCCAAAGGCAATAGTCTCTGCCCTCTAATCGAGCACATTAAAATGGAACCACAATGGGTACTTCTCTTGGCCGTTCGTAGCAGTACAGAACTAAAAATAGATTCTGCACAGCACCCAAATATTAAGTCAATTTCGCCAGAGCACGTTAAACGAGGTGCTAAGCCAGACGATTCAGTGCAGTACTATCAAGTCCAAGCTGGCGAAGAGTGGAGCCAAGAAACAATTAATTGGGAACGAACACGCGTTGAAAGCTATCTATTGAGTGAGTTCGAAGCACTATGCGAACAAAAAATAGATATCATCGTTTCACACTTACATCGCTGGCTATATTCTCTGCCGAGTAATACCCCCATCGACAATAAAGAGAACTACCTTACATGTAGTGAAAAAATACACCTCAGTGGAGACTATCTTGCCACGAATCAATCCCGCCACGGACTTGAGTGCGCCTATTTAAGTGGC
>NZ_LWGG01000316.1:0-934 GCF_001635365.1 Oleiphilus sp. HI0128
CTGACAAGGCCAGCATCGAAGACAAGGAAAAATACTATCGAGCAGGCGGCAACGAAATTATACACCCTCCTGTTAGCCATAAAGAATTACTAAGTAAAATCAAGCACTACAAAATGCTATGCGATACCGCTAATCGCTTTGCCCAATCAATCGCAACGGAAGAAAATCTGGGCAAAGCAGAAGAGTCTCGACGCCGTTTTTTAACAACCTTGAGCCATGAACTCAGAACCCCTCTCAATGGAATACTTGGCTTTTCAAAAGCCCTGAAGAAAAAAGACGAAGAGACTCCTTTGGGTAAATCTGGTATCGATGCCCTTAGCCGAATATTTGAAAGCACTAACCAGATCAACGCAATTATTACAACCCTGATCGATATCTCCAGCGCCTCTCTGGGCGCTCAGGGAATGATATCAAAAAACTTCGATATCAGCTCTCTCGCCTTAAAGCTCGAAACCAACTTCAGGCAAGCAGCGCTTGAAAAAGGCTTGGACTTCTCAATTGATTACCCTGATGGCCTAACAATGCTAAGCGATGAAAAGAAAATTTATTCAATGCTGCAGCACCTTGTTGATAATGCCATCAAATTCACTCAAAGCGGTAGCGTCAACATTCGCCTTAACACTGACTTCAACCCCACTAGCGGACAACGCATTATCTTTGAAGTATCAGATACAGGCATCGGAATAGACCCGCGAGACCATAAGCGGGTCTTTACCGAAGTCGGGCAATTAAATAACGAACACAATCGAGAACATTATGGTGTCGGCCTGGGCTTATATTACGTCAACCTGCTCTCGCAACAGATCGGAGGTAGCATTGAGGTTGAATCAACTCCCGGCGAGGGCGCTAAGTTTACTTTAGACCTACCTGCTGGAGAGCTAATTCTTGAAGCAGAACCAGTAAACGAAGAGCAAGAAATTGATGACCTATTGTT
>NZ_LWGG01000317.1:0-990 GCF_001635365.1 Oleiphilus sp. HI0128
TTTCACTCCAAATAGCTGACACATCAGGTCAACCGGCCAGGTCTTCTTATGTTGAGTGATAAAGTCATACTTCACTTCGTTTCTTTGGCAAAGAAGACCGTCGCCTTTTTTAGTATTTCCTTTTCTATTTCAAGGCGCTTAACCTGCGCCTTAAGTCTTCTAATTTCTTCTTGCTCTGACGTAAGCTTGCCATTGCCTCTGAAAGCATTGCCTGAATCGTTTTGATATTCTTTTATCCAACGCCCCAGTACCTGTGCGCTAATACCCAGGCTACGGGCTGCCTCTGTCCTAGTGTGGCCTTGATCAAGCACCAGACTAATCGCGTCCAATTTAAATTCTTGGGAATATTTTTTTCGTGTATTCAATTTACCTTCTCCAGTTAGGACGTATTATGTCTTAACTGGACTGGTCATATCTATTAGACCACGTCAGTACCGGGATGGCTCGATCGACAAGATCAATCAGGAGTTTATGCCTTGATTTCTTAAACATCGTGAACAGCTATCGCTCAAAAACAATACTAGCGCCAACCACTAGAATCCTATAAGCTCGCTCTCCTTATTTTGGCTGTATTGTTATTGTACAGCCCCTACAGTTGAGCAGTTTATGAGTTTCGAGTCTTTAGGTCTTTCGCTTCCACTATTAAAAGCTATTGAAGAATTAGGGTATAAAACCCCATCCCCTATACAAGAAAAAGCTATACCTGAAGTACTTGCCGGCCATGACCTTTTAGCAGCAGCACAAACCGGCACAGGGAAAACTGCTGGTTTTACATTGCCCATCCTAGATCGTCTCGTTAAAGGCGAAAAACCAAAAGGTAATCGAGTTCGTGCAGTTATCCTCGCCCCAACCAGAGAACTCGCAGCACAAATTGCCGTAAGTGTTGAGCAGTATTCGAAACACCTTCCTCTACGTTCTTCTGTTGTCTACGGTGGCGTCAAGATTAACCCTCAGATGATGCTGCTACGTAAAGGTCTCGATATACTTGTA
>NZ_LWGG01000318.1:0-789 GCF_001635365.1 Oleiphilus sp. HI0128
GAAGATATTACTCACAACGTACGTACCATCAACTCAATACCGCTTCGTTTGCTTGGTAGTGGTTTCCCTGATGAACTAGAAGTGAGGGGTGAGATATTTATGCCTCTGGTTTCATTCAATCGACTTAATGAAGAAGCGCAAACGAACGGAGACAAACTGTTCGTTAATCCGCGTAATGCTGCCGCAGGTAGTTTACGCCAGCTCGATTCCAAAGTGACAGCGAAAAGGCAATTGAAGATGTGCGCCTATTCTGTTGGCTACTCTTCTGGACTAGGGCTTCCCAGTAGTCACTTCTCAACACTTGAAAAGCTTAATGAATGGGGCTTTGTGGTCAATAGCGATATGCAGCAACTTCAAAATATTGAGGAATGTATCGCTTACTGTGAGATGCTTAGCGATAAGAGGTCATCACTCGATTATGAAATAGACGGCATCGTGTTTAAGGTGGATGATTTTGCAGCCCAAATGGAATTAGGCTTCGTTGCGCGTGCGCCACGCTGGGCTGTTGCTTATAAGTTTCCTGCTCAAGAGGAGCTTACAGTGCTCGAAAGCGTTGACTTTCAGGTTGGGCGTACCGGCGTTCTCACGCCTGTTGCTCGTTTAAAGCCTGTTTTTGTCGGTGGCGTGACCGTTAGCAACGCAACCTTGCATAATATGGATGAAGTTAAGCGTTTACAAATAAGGGTAGGTGACACGGTTGTCATTCGCCGTGCCGGTGACGTAATCCCTAAAGTTGTACGATGTGTTAAAGAGCGTCGACCACCAGATAGTGTTGATATTGTCCTGCCA
>NZ_LWGG01000319.1:0-609 GCF_001635365.1 Oleiphilus sp. HI0128
AAGGAGTTGTTAGATCAGCTTGAACAGTATCGTGAGCAACTTGCTGAATCGCGCGAAATCTGGAATGAAGCGCTGCTATCGCTTGATGAGTTCACTGAGCGCAAAGCAGTTCTTAGCGAAGAAAGAGAGCGTGTTCAATCTCAGCTAGAGATGTATAGAGCTCAGTCTCGCGAAGCGCAAAATTCAGTACATCAGAAACAAATTGAACAACAGCAAAAGCTTAGTCAGGTAAACTCCCTAAAACAAACTATTGAGAGGCTAGGCAAAGAGTTAAGTTATAAGAAGCAACGAATTACTGAGCTTAATAATAGCGAACATTACGAAGATGAGTCCTTAGAGGACTTGTCTATGCAGCTTGAAGGTCTCTTGGAATCCCGGCTAATTGCAGAAGAGCGACTGAATGAAGCGCGAAAATCCGTTGAAAGCGTTAGTATTAGCTTGCGCGAGGAAGAGGGCGCTCGCGTTAAGTTTGAAGGTGCAATACAGTCAGCAAGAGAAAAGCTCGAAGCAATCAGGATGGATACTCAAGCGCTATCCATTAATAAGAAAAACCTCGAAGAGAGGATTCTTGAGGATGGATTCGAAATTGATGCGCTTAGTTCACAAATT
>NZ_LWGG01000320.1:0-11356 GCF_001635365.1 Oleiphilus sp. HI0128
TGGAAAAATATCTTATGGCTTATATATATATCACTACCCAATTATTCATTTAATTGAACGATATGGTGGCGAAATGTCTAATAGCGATCGTATTTTGGGATACGGAGGAGGGCTAGCTTTAACATATATGATATCTAGTGTGTCTTATAAATACTTTGAAAGCCCGATACTGGTACGTAAGAGTCGATACTCCTAAATAGTATATGGAGTATACACTGTCATCATGTGTGGCTTTTATGGGATCAAAGATTTGCTTTCGTGAACTACAACTAACAAAAGCGTCTTAATTGTAGTTCACGGAAAGTTACTTAATTTAGTGTCAAGTTGTGACTCTTCTGCACAGGCGAATTGTTTTCCAAAGTATCATACAGTAATTTCGAATGTTCAAGAGGGTTCTTGACCGGATCCCAAATAGGAAAGAACCGCCGTTTAACGCTACTGACGATACGGTCTAGTAGGTTTGCAACTTTTATTGGAAGAAAAGCCCAGCGTAAAATTATGTATAGTCTTCTGCGCTGACACCAAAAATAGACCGATTCTTCTGCATACCATTTGTACCCCCAGCGCTTTTCAAATAGATCGTGTGAGTATTTTCCGATTTTTCTATTCCAGCGAAGGTCAAAATACTTTAGGTCGCTTAGGTTAGCTCGTGTGCCCAGGTTATCAAAGTAGATGACTGAGCGTGGTTCGGCATAGAGCTTCTCTCCCTTTGCCTGAAGCTGCATGCCAATATCCAGATGTTCACGAATTGTCATATGTGGCAGTTCAATGTTTTGTAAGGCTTGTGTATTAAACATGACGCCATGTAGTTCAAATGCTTGAGTCGGCACGGTTTCTTTTGGCATGTTTTCAGGCAGTTCACGGCGGTAAGGCTTATGCTCGATAAGATAAGTTTTACCTTCAACTTCAATCGTGCGGATCTCAACGGTATAGATATGGTTACGGGTATAGTCTCCGTCGACACCATCTTTCTCTAGCGTTAGTGGGGAGATAACAGCAGCACCTGTTTTTTCACCAGTTTCGATAAGTGGTGGGAGCCAACCTTCAGAAACTCTTGAGTCATTATCTAGCAGAAAGGTAAAGGGAGTTTTGATTTGGTCGCGTATTTTGCTGATTCCTTCTAGTGGGATTATGCGCCCGTGAGAAATAATCTTGGCGTTATCCTTTCCTGCAATGGCTTCTTTGGCTAAAGCGATTTCACTCGAAGGGTAACCTAAATCAAGAATGATCAGGTCAAATAGCGAACTGTCGGTATGCTCATAAACGTTTTTGATACAGTCAGAGAGACCGCTATAACGATCCCTGGGAGAAATCACTAATGTTACTTTTTTCTGGCTCATTCCTTAGACCTCAGTTTTGATAATCGGGTGGAATGAATTTTATACGTATAAAAAACGCGGGTATTTGACCTTGGTCAGTCTTTGTTCAGAAAAAGAGCTAGAGCTCGCTAGAGTTTATAGGTGAAATTTATATCTACTCGTTTATAAACTTTCTTTAAGAGGTTGAATGTTCAGGTAGTCTTTGAGGTGGTTTATCCAGATGTCATAACCAGATGAGCTCAGATGCAAGCCATCTCCGATATGATGCTTTGAAGATAAGTGGCCTGACTTATCCAGCAATTCATTGGGTGGAGGGATGAAGGTTGTGTTTAGGCTGTGTCTGAGTGCTTTGTTTAAGAGTTGGTTAGTTTGCTTGATTGGTGCTTGGTGCTGTAATTTCTGATTTCGTTCTAGGGATATAGGGAGTATTCCTGAAATATATATGTTTTGTGTTTCTGGTGTTATGTCAATTATTTTTAGTATGTTACTTACGATTTGCTCAGGAGTAAGAATGCTAAGATCGTTAGTACCAATACAAATAATAATAGTGTTAGCAATTTGGCTTGAACGATATTGAGATAATCTATTTAACAAACCTTCAGTTGTATCGAAACCAATACCGTAGTTCTCGCTTCTATCTATAATCGCGCTAGTATTTAAGCCTTGTATCATGCTATCTCCGAAGAATGCGATAGACTCGGGAGAGGTATTTCCATCTCGCCTTAACTGGTGGGCGAGTGTTGCTTTATAGGTGGGACTATTAACGTAGGGGCGTTGCTCTAGGCCAAGGTCGATTAGCACTTTTTGAAATGTATAAGTTTTATTGAACAAGAATGCGGCAAATACGTGAAGAGCAAGTAAGTAGATGCCGAATAGAGCTTTGTGTTTAGAGCTGATCACGATAAACTTTCTCCAACTTCTGAATCTGGTCAGAGAGTAAGAAGTGATCCAGGGTTCTTTGGTGGGCCTGTTCTCCTAACTTTTGTGCGAGCGAGTCGTTATTTAAAAGTAAATCTAACTTTTCTGCCAATACCTTGGGGCTTTCTGGTGGTACCAAAATGCCAGTTTCTTCATTAATGATGATGTCAGGGATGCCGCCAACCTGGGTTGCCAGTGTCGGCTTATGGCATATGCCAGCCTCGATGAAAACCAAGCCGAAACCTTCTTCTCGGGAGGGTTGTAGAAAGATATCGCAGGCCTGCATCCAATCCATTACATTGGTGACCTGGCCGAGTAGGGTGATTTTATCTTCCAGGCCTTTATCTCTAATGTGCGTTCTAAGTCGCTCATAGTCTTGAGGTGCCCCGTCGCCAGCAATGTATAGGTGAGTGCTATCGAGAACCTTAGGGGACTTTTGTTTCAATAGTGCTAAGGCTTCGATACTGTCGTCATGCCCTTTAATGGGCCCTAAATGACCTGCAGAGAATAAAATACGCCCATTAAGTGCTAACTTGTCTTTTGCTGCTTGTGTCGCATTACCTTCAGGTTGGGGTACTTCGCTTAGTTCTACGCCACCATGAATGGTGGTTGTTTTTTTATCGTTTATACCAAGCTGATTCACCATGCGCAGCTTTCTCTCATTCGATATAGCGATGTAATGATTCAATAACCAAGCAGAGAGTTTGTTCTTTAGGGTGGGTTGATAATAACGTAGTTCTGAGCGGTGATAAGTACCGATTATTGGTTTTCGTGTTAACTTACATGCGAGACCTGCATAGAGTGCAGAAGCTTCACAATGCGCATGTACAATATCGATCTTCATTGTTTTTAGTGTGTTGATTAATTGCCGGATCAGAGCGAAATCAAACTTGCCTTCTTTCTTAGTGAGGCACAGCCAGTTAGTGCTGTCCTGGTGTTGTTCTAACACCCACGAAGGTGGTGGCTCAAACGATGCAAGAAAGACGGAATGACCAAGTGCTTCAAGACCAGATTTCTCTTGGCTGATTCGTTTCGTTCGGCCACCTTTGTCTAGAGAATTTGCGACGATTAAAATATTAATGGTTTTGCTCCTTCAGCAAACATATCGGTTACTTTATTTCGTAGCGTGGCTTTTTTGCTCTGGCGCATTACCGCCAAAATCATCATATAGTAAGCGAGACTGTTCGTTAGGGTTACTTAAAGGGTCCCAGATGGGAAATAAACGCCTTCTAACTGCAAAGAAAACTCGGTCAATTTTGTTCGCTAGGCCGTTAGGAATATGCATCCACCTTAAAACCAGGAATATGCGTCGCCTAATCGCCCAGTTATATATGGATTGCTCAGAGTAGAAGTTATAGCCCCATCGCTTCTCAAATAGTCGGCTGGATGACTCAGTGATTTTGCTGTTCCAGCGTAAGTTAAAGTATTTAAGGTCTGAGAGGCTGGCACGAGTGCCTAAGTTATCAAAGATAATATTGCAACGAGGCTCTACATAAAGCTTTAGGCCTCGGTTCTTCAGCTGCATGCCGATATCCAGGTGCTCTCGGATAGTCATGTGCGGGAGTTCAAGGCTTTTCAGGACTTCGGTATTGAACATAACGCAATGAAGCTCAAACGCTTGGCTTTCAGTCACTTCTTGCGGCAGGTCTTCTGGTAAGGTCCGACGGAAGGTCTTTTCTTCGATCAGGTAGGGAGTGTTTTCTACATCGACTGCACGTAGTTCGGTGGTAAAAAGGTGATTGCGCAAGTCTGCACCTTCATCAACGCCAGAGGATTCCAGGGTTACGGGGTAGATGACAGCTGCTTCTTTTTGGTCACCTGTTTCGATGATAGGCGGTAACCAGCCCTCAGTTGTGCGTGAATCGTTATCTAAGAAAACAGTGTATTTAGTATTTATTTCGTTTCGCACTTTCGACATTGCATCGATTGGGATGATAAAGCCGTAGTCGATAATTTTGGCGTTATCTTTTCCTTGCAGGGCCTTTTTTGCTAACTCTATGATCGACTTAGGGTAGCCTAGGTCAAGTATGATTAGGTTGAACAGTTTTGAATCGGTAAACTGGTAGACGTTTTCGATACACTTTTCTAAGCCGGTGTATCTGTCCCTAGGTGAAATAACAATAGTAACTGGTTTTTGAGCTAGATTTTCCATAGTCGACCCAAGTAAGCAATGTAACAATAATAATTCAGAATAGTTTTATACTCGATTCTACGATAGAGTAAAGTGAAATTATCAAGACATGAGCGAAGGATTCACATTATATGGCAGTAAACGGTGGCGCAAGGGTTCTACATGTTCTTTCTAGCCTTAAGGTTGGTGGTGCTGAACGCTTTGTATTGGACTTATCGGCGGTACAAGAACAAGCCGGTGATCATGTTGAGGTATTTTCCTGCTCTTCCGAAGAGTGTGCATTAGATACCGAAGCATCAAAGCAATCCCTGAATTGTATTTTATCTTCAGGTGACCGTTTTCGTGACTACAAGGCGGTATGGCACTATTTCCGTACAAAGTCTTCCAAAAGCGTATTGCATATCCATAGTCCATTTGGTTTACGCTTTTTTGTTCCTCTATTGCCTTTTCTATTTTTGTTGGGGGTTCGAATAGTTTATACAAGGCATGGAATCGCTCCTTTGGCGAGTAAGAAGTGGCGTTTAATTCATCGTTTCGCCAACTTGTTTGTATCTTGGGTGACTTTTGTCTCTGATGCAGGGAAGAAGGCTTTCTACAATACGCACGGTTGGAAAGAGTCAAAACTTGTGACGATTAGCAATGGTGTGTTTGTACCACTGCAAGTGGCTAACATCGAGTCAACGAAGCTTCGTATAGGTTCTGTGGGGCGCATGGTGGCATTGAAAGGGCAGAAAGGCCTGATCAATGCGGTTAGTCGGTTGGATGCTACATTGAGAGAAAAGATAGAAATCCACTTCTTTGGTGATGGTCCTGAACGCAGCAAGTTAGAAGCTTTGGCTTTAGAGGCTTTGAACGATGGGCAGTGTATATTTCACGGGATGGAGCTTGATAGAGATAAGGTGTACGGCTCTTTCGATGTCTTGGCGGTTTGCTCTGAGCAGGAAGGGCTTTCTTTGGCCATTATGGAAGCTATGGCGAGAAGAATACCCGTGATAGCGACAAATGTGGGGGATAGCCCTAAGTTAGTATTGGATGATCAAACCGGCTTTTTATATGAGTATGCTGATGTTGAGAACCTGACAAAACTTATTACACAATTATGTGAAGATGATGAGTTGCGTCGAAGCTTGGGTGAAAAAGCAAGGGAGCATATGATTGAGAACTTTTCGTTGGAGTCTGCTAATGAAGAGTATCAAAAGTGTTATCAAGGCTAAACACTTTGCCTGTGAAAGCTGAAGAAAGGGCTGGCTTTAGTTCCGAGTGTTGTCTAATTTTGTAGCGCTCGGTTAATGCTCCTTCACTGACGGACTAGCCGAAGCGAATAAATGTGCCGTGGTGGCACCAATAAGCCCGCCTAGCGATGCTAATAAGCAGTCAGTTAAATCGACATAACGACCAATAACGAGAACTTGCAGTAGTTCAATGCTCAATCCATATAACAAGGTGACGGTAAGAATTACGAGCGTTTTATATTTTAGACTCAGGTATAGTGATAATAAGCTGCCAAGGGGTAAATAGAGTAGGACTTCTCGAACGATGTCAACTGCGGCGCCAATTGACCGTGCTGAGAAGTGAGCCTTGAAAGGTATGACGTTGCTATCGTAGATAAGCTTTTGTTTTATTGCTTTGAGTGATAACTCAAAATCAAAGGGAGATAGCGCCACGGAAAATAAAAATAAAGAATATAAAACGATAGACAATAGTACATCATACTTTTGTTTATCCTTGCTATTTACGTGCGCACTGGGCTCCTGGTATAGCTTGATGCATAACAATGAAATAGATAAGCCTATCATCGATGCCATATAAGGCATGAATATATCGCTCCTGCCTGACTTTATAAAAACTTCTGATACTTCAATGCACAATGAAAAGAAAAGGCAGTGGACAGCGGGTACTAGAATGTTAGGTGTTTGGCGTTTTATTTGAATATGTGCGCTTAAAAAGGCAAGTGGTATGAATATGATACAATTCAACGTTAAGTACTGCCAATCTACTGATGCGGATGAAAAGTGGAAAAAGGGGTCAAGAATCAAGCGTGGCATGTCACTGTTTTGACTGTTTAGCTTTGCATAGATATCAGATAATGAGACGGTGATATTAAGAGGTAGTAAACAGGTTATATAAGCGACCGCTATATAGATAAACCGGATTCCAGATATGTTTTGCAATGCCGCATTATCTGATTTTTGCTCTATACCAAGTAAGCTAGAAGGTGAAAAGTGAAAGTGCTTTAGTGCAATATAGGCGACAAAATAGCTCGTGATAAAACCTGAAGTATTTGATATTACGTCTGAAATATCGGAATAGCGCCCAATAAATGCTTGCGTTATTTCAACTAGTGTACTGACTAAAAAACCAACAAACAGATAGGGGCTCATTAATCTAGGAGAGGATTTACTCGCTATATATAGGGAACAAAGAAAGCCCAATGGCATATACAGCAGTATGTTCGTAGCAACATCTCTTAGGTTGTGAAAATTAAAAGAAAATGCACTCCCTTTTTCGAGTAGGGTCTGGATTGCACTTTCTGTGCTGGGTGCCTTTCCTGTTAGGTAAAAGCTTGCCGCTAGAATAAATAGTAAATATAGAAGTAGAAGAAGCCCAAAGCTTAGTCGTGTTATATTTGGGCTTGTTTGTAACGGCATTTGAGTTTCCCTATTTCTGTTAAGAGTAAATAATAGCTTTAGACTTTACCACTCAATAGCTTGGCGGCCACTTTGAATAGGAATACTTTTATGGCGTCACTGATCTTTTTGTCACCGGATATAGGGCTTAGCTTGATTCCCAGTCTCCTCTTAACTAATTCATTAAAGCGCAAGGCTAAGCCTTTCTTCTGAGTTTCTTTCGTGTTGAAGATAATTGATACTGAGGCTGAAACTTCATCGCATGTTTTTACCCAGTGTGGTGCTAAATAGGGAATATGAGCGCCTTCACCTGGCTTAATAAAAGTTTTTGTTGAGGTGTTAACAAATTCGTCCCGTAAGCTTGGTGCTACTTTATGGGTTTTGGCTACAAATGTTTCCAGTTCATCATCACTAATTTGTTCTTTATTCCAGGGTTCCCACGTATAGACTTCTTTAGTGCCCGTAAGTTGCATAAGGAAAGTGCTATACCGGTCGATGTGATAAGGCGTTGTGCCATTTGGTGACGTGATAAATAGATAGAGTGTTGAGTCAGTAATTTCTGTACCTAGTTCTTGGGCAAGTTGTTCAAGGTCGTTCTTTAGCCCTGTAAATAGCTCTTTATATTGTTCGTCAATTTCAGGACTTCTAACCATCACAAAAGAGTCTGAAGTCGCCAGATTTTCCAGTGCGTGCTCTAATGAGCATTCTATTTTATGTTCTTTATGAGCTGTATCAAGATTTGCATTGATGTCGACTTTACTAGAGCTGGCATACACGTGCTCCGGGGGAAGTCTGAGGACTAACTCAGATAGACTATCAAGTGATGCTAGAGGTGTCTCCACTACAGACTGGTTAAATTTGAATGACCTTTTGTTGAAGTCGGAGAACTGCTGTTCTTGATCTAGTTTTATGTATTTATACATTTTGCATTCCTTTTTCTCTAGTACTCTTAGTGGAAGAGCTTGTGCGGCTAGCTATTTCTTGAAAATCTACTTATTCACTCGTTTTTTGATAACACGGGCAGAATCACACGCAGTATTTCTTCTTCGGATAAAGGGCTTAATTGAAGCTTAAAACCTTGGTTAAGTTGTTCGATCAGGTTATTTAACCAAAAGCCGTTGTAGACTGTTCCAGCATGATAGTCGGCCAATATCAGGTTGCTAGGGTGATCGCCTTGACGACTCTTAATGGTGACCTTATCAGCTAATCGGGTTTCAAGGTTTATGGGCTCATTATAACGGTCACTATATCGCTTTATTTGCCAGGCGACATCATCTATGAATAATACGCGTTTCTTATCTTGAACGTAACTTTTTAGCTGACGATCAAAACTACCCAGGACTTGGTCTCGGTTTTTGATGTTTTCTAATGTTGGCCAATGTTTATAGCTTTCGGTTAAATTGCAGTCTCGACACATACCAAGAACAGCGACCTTTACAGAAGGGTGGCTCGCCAATAATTGCTCGGTTGCCTCGGTGATCTGACGGACACACTCACTGACAACGTCTTTAGCTGTCTTGTCTAAGCCGCTGACTCCCCATTGTTCTAATAGTTTGGTTGAGCCGAGATTGTTTACGCCGATTCGAATGATGACCAGCCCCTTTTCCCAGAAGTCCGGAGAGCGCTGCAAGCGAGAGATCAGCCATTTTGCTTGATAGGGCCAGCCTTCAAGCAAAGACTGACAGCGAAGTCCGGAAACTGCATAGTTATAGTCGAAGTCTAATTTCTTGGGGGCTCGGGCAGGGAGCTTAAGCCAGTTCTTGATTCTTGCCCAGCGGTAACTTTCACCCCATGTCCCGAATGCTCCAAGATTAACTTGCTCAGATCGAAATCTGTCCCATAGTGCTGGCCAGTTGTAAGTGACGCTATGGAAGTCGCCTCCTCTAGCTTTATTGTCATATTTATCTCGATAGCTATGACTGTCTGAATCACCTAATATTGCGACAGGAAACGCAGCATCACCAGGATCAGAAGTATCGATGCCTGTCTTATTCAGGAATAGCCAGTACGAGGCAAAAACCATTACAAAAAAAAGGCCGATGGTGGTGGTTGTTGGTTTAATCGAAAGCATCCTTGCCTCACTTTAGTAATGTCTGCTTAACCAGTTTTTAATCGCGTCGAACAAGCTGTGCTTATCGTTCAGCATGAAAAAAGTATGGTCAGCTTTGGGGAAATAGACTTCTTCAAATATTTGCGTGAAGAACTCGCCAGGAAATGCATCTTTCATTTGTCCCTGATAGTTGTAGTAGGACTGTACCCCTCCGCTGTAGACATATAGGCACTTGGCTTCGCGTTGATGCAATACTTCCATGTCGGCCTTATATTGACTTTTTTCCGGCAAGCGCCAGACATAGTCATCAACATTATTTGCTTGATTATCGCTCGATTCTGAAGACATAGCTTTGGTTTTAGTCAGCCGCTTAATTAAAGCCTTAATCAGGTTGAAGGGCTGAGATAGCTTTTTGAGAAATTTCACACGATTAAACTTTGGACTTAGGTAACCATAGCCATCTATCCAAACTAAACCTTTGACACGATCATCCTTTACAGCAATTTTGTGAGCGTTCTCGGCACCTGTACAAAGGCCAAAAGAAATTACACTGCAGTGGTTAAACTGAGCTTCAAGGCAATCCAAGGCTGCAAGCATATCCTTGGTAATTTGCTCTGTTCGAGAAGAAGGTGATGCGATGCGGGTGCTATCACCTTGCCCACTCAGGTCAAATCGAAAGCTGGCATACCCTAGATCAGCCAAGAATTTTGCGAGATGTACATGCAAATTGAAAGGGCCTGATTTATGAACTGCACCAGCATTAATTATCAAGAAACAAGGCTTCTTGCAGTCTTCTTCTGGAGCAGTATAGATACCCTGAAGGTGGTGCTGTGGGCCAAAGCTCTGAATTTGTTCAATCATTGACTTAAGCTCTTTAAAATAAATTGGTTGATATTATGTGTTGAGATTGAGCGGTCAATGTCCTTGTAGAAGTACCAATTGCCTTCATCATCAATATGTTGGTAGTTGATATGCTGCCCACCTGTCGCACTTAAGCTTTCATCTTCGGTCGTTGAGATGACGGTGCATGGCGTATCATTAAGGCTATTGAGTTGGTCTGCCAGTCTTAGAGAGTCTATTTGCTTTTGTAATTTCGTACAGTATTGATAGCCAAGGTATTCACCCTGTTTTAGGTCACTGCTTTTCCTTCTAACACTGAAATGCCAGTTTTGAGTAAGTACTTGTTTTTGCAGAGTGTCTAATTTACCAAGATAGTCGGAGCCATTGAGAATCGGGTCCCAAAGGACTAGCTCATTAAACTGGCACTTTGTATTGGCTAATGTAGCAATTGAGGCGCCTAAACGTGAGGCGACACAGACCACCTGCTCAACGCCTGCTCGGGCTTTTAGCTCCTCATATGCTTTGATAAGGTCTTGTTGCCATTCTTCGATACTTTGAGTAGAAAACTCACCAGTGGAGTCACCCACGCCGTGGTAGTCAAAACGCATGCAATAAAAGCCTTGTTTAGCGAGGCTAGTGGCAAGTAGCTGGGTCATTCGATAGTTGCGAAAATACTCATGTCCGATCGGAGAGCTGAATAATATTGCTTTGCTACGATAAGCGCCCGCACCAGGCTCATGTATTACGCCGTAAAGAGGTAATTTACTATCACCGAAGAATACTGGGTGGATTGTTTGCGTTGCGGGAGAATGTAGCTCTGTTTTATTGGTTTCGTCAGAAAGACCTTTAGCCGCTGAGCTTTCTGTAGCGGCTGTTTTTGTGGTCTGATCTATTAGCTCAGCTAGTTGATGTAAGCTTTCCAGTAGTAAGTCTCGAGGCTTCAGTTCAACGTTAAAATGCGCTTGCACTTTATGAATAACTTGAATGGAAAGTAATGAATGGCCGCCGATATCAAAGAAATTATCGTATTTGTTAATATCATGGTTCCCGCATACTTCTCCCCAGCAGAGAGCTAACCACTTTTCTGTGCTTGTCTCGGGGCCTTGACGCGATTCACCGGCAGACATTTGAGTTAGGTTCCAGCTTTGCAGGACTTTTCGATCAAGCTTGTTGTTAAGGGTGCGTGGTAACTCCCCGAGTGCTTCAAGGTGCTGCGGCACCATGTAAGGGGGCAATTGCTGTCGCAGGTGCTCACGAAGTTCACTGAGACTAATCGGGCTATTCTTCCATACAACATAAGCGATGAGCCGCGTATCGCCGGCACGGACTTCTCGTACGCTTAAGGCGCAGTCGTCAATGGCGTCGTGTTGNCGCATAAGCGTCTCAATTTCACCCAGTTCTATTCGGTAGCCGCGTACTTTGACTTGCTGATCCAGTCGTCCCATATACGTAAGGGTGCCGTCGTGGGTGT
>NZ_LWGG01000321.1:0-1326 GCF_001635365.1 Oleiphilus sp. HI0128
AGAGGCGTTTAAAGCGAGCTACCTTGAAATAGAGGGTGACATTAAAAAGCGACAAGGTGATATCCCTGGCGCTATCGAGGCATACAAGAATGCTTTCGAACTTATTAAAGAAGAGCCTCAGGCGCAACCTTTGTTGGCGGTTAAGCTGTCAGACTTAGGTATCGATCCTAAGACCCTATAATCAATTTTGCCCCTTTTTGTCAGCCAGCATTGCCTAGGCTGAAAACTACAAAGGGGCGAGAATTTATCTTTCAAAGGCAGCTAAGCTCTGCCTTTTTGTTTTTATATAGTGTTTGAAGTAATCATACAGAACGCTAAGTTGCATTAGGGATTTCATAGCATGGCGCTAGAGAAAATACATCGGTGGTGTAAAAAGGTCGCCTTTCTTGGCCTTTTGTCTTGTTTGCTAGCTGCTTGTAGTAGTTCGCCAGTAAATCAGCCTGCAGAGCTTGATATCGACTTCAAAGACCAAATTAACTTTAAACGTATATGGAAGAAGTCGGTAGGAGAAGGTGATCAAGAACTAAAGCTTCAGCTTTCACCTATCCTTAGAGATGATAAGATTTACTCAGTCGATACTGAAGGCTTACTTAGTGCTATAGATCGTTTATCCGGTAAGACTCTCTGGAGTCATGAGCTGGATGAGACTATTAGCAGCGGCTTAGCAGTTGACCGAGATAGCCTCTATGTTGTGACGTTTTCTGGTTATTTAGTGTCACTACAACTTGAAAATGGCCAAGAGAATTGGCGCTCTCCGCTAAGCAGTGAAGCAACGGCTCCGCCAGCAGTAAACGGAGAACTGGTGATCGTTCAAACTATTGATGGCAAAGTTGCTGCTTTCGGGGCACAAGATGGCAAGCAACGCTGGCGTCATGATAGTGTTGTGCCGATACTTTCCTTACGAGGTACTGCCAAACCTTTAGTATCGAGGAAGTATACGGTGACTAGCTTCGCCAATGGTGAGTTGCTCACATTGAGGAACGACATTGGTTTGCCTCTCTGGAAAGCAACACTTGCTCTACCAAAAGGGCGCACAGAACTAGAGCGTTTGGTCGACTCGGATGGTCAGCCTTTGCTTGATGGTGATACCCTTTATGCAGCCGCTTACCAAGGTAAAATATTTGCTTTAAGTGCGCTCGATGGGCAGGAAATTTGGTCTAAAGAAATTTCATCTTTTAACAAGCTCGCGTTAGGCTTTGGCAAGCTCTTTGTTACCACGGATAAAGGTGAGATTATTGCGCTTGATAAGCAAAGTGGAAAGGAGTTGTGGCGAAATGAAGAGTTCTTATATCGTCGTTTAGGCTCACCAGTGGTCTTTGACCAGTT
>NZ_LWGG01000322.1:0-1088 GCF_001635365.1 Oleiphilus sp. HI0128
CTCAGCCTTTCGGTATCGTGATGGTCGGCTTGGGTATCATTGCCTTGGCAGGTATCGTTGTGAACAATAATATTGTATTGATTGATACCTATAACTCGTATATCAACAATGGAGTTAGCCCTTATCAGGCGGCTTTGATGACGGGTGAGATTCGTATGCGACCCGTGTTATTGACTGCAGGAACCACTGTTCTTGGTTTGATACCGATGGTCTTATCGATGAATATCGACTTTATCAATCGCGACGTAGCTTTTGGTGCACCTTCTACACAGTGGTGGACTCAGTTATCTAGTGCCATTGCTGGTGGATTGGCGTTTGCCACAGTCCTCACCTTGTTTCTAACACCGGCTTTACTGGTACTTGGTGCTAATACTCGCCAATGGATATCAAGCAAACAAAACGGTTCCTAATTGGTGTTTCTATTCAAGTGTCACCGAGCTAATGCTGGTTTTAACCTTTTCGCCTGTTTTTAAGTGATAAACAACTTTGGCAGGATAGTAGGGGCTGCGTTTTTGCGCCGGAATCGTTTCGTTAATTGACCATTCTTCAATCTTAATTACTTTTCCATTTGCGTCAATTAGCTGCGTGCGCAACTGTAGAGCGCCAATGTTCAGTGGACTATGGTTTTCTATTGTCACCAATAAAGGCCCTTTAGGGTCTTGAACATGCTTGGCCTTTAAGTATTTTTCCGGTGTTTGCTTAATTTCGATTAGGGCCAGTTTTAGTTTTGCCTGTTGACCTATATCGCCTTGCGCCTGGGCTGCTTGTGCATAGTACTTAAGTGCTTGTTCCTGATTCTGAGACTCGCTGTATAGCTCTCCTAATTGTAGGGCAGCAATACTTGTTGGTAGTAAACGCATGCTATAGCGATAATCATCAATGGCATAGCTAGATTGGCCTAGAGCGGCATAGCTTTGAGCACGCTTTAAGTAATAAGAAAATTGATTTGGGTTGAGCTCTGTGGCGCGCATATGGGCCGCAAGTGCAGAATCTTTATTTCCCTTAGCGGCCAATGCATCGCCTTTTATGGCGCTAAATAGTGCTTCTTTAGGTTCTATATTACTTGCTTTAGAAATAAGGCTAAGCGC
>NZ_LWGG01000323.1:0-816 GCF_001635365.1 Oleiphilus sp. HI0128
TAAGTATCAGGAAGTCTGTAAGGGCGAGCTTAAGTTCTCTCAAGAGCAGACTGGTATTGTGTTTAAGAAATCGGCGCTTGATTTGAAAGTGAAGCATGGCAACCCTTATTTGCTTAGTGTTTTAACCTCTTATGCTGAAAAGCTGCTTCGCAAGGTTGCTTCAAGCTCTGATATCAAAGATAAAGTCAGGCGTTTTATTCGGCGTCACTTGGCCGAAGATGCAGAACTGGACGTTGAGCGTGCTGCAAAGGCTCTCAATATGAGCCGTCATACGCTTTATCGAAAACTGAAAAAAGAGCAGGTATCCTTTCAGTCTTTGGTTGAGGAAGTTCGGCAGCGAGAAGCTGAGCGTTATTTGAAGGAAAACAAGGTTTCTATTAGTGAAGTTGCATTTTTGTTAGGGTTTTCTGAATTGAGTGCTTTTAGCCGGGCCTTTAAACGATGGACGGGCGAGTCTCCTGCAAAGTTTCGAGCAAAGAGTTTCAATGGGGTCAGACTCGATTGAAAATCAATCGAGTCTGACCCCATTGAAACTAAAATAGAGGGTTAACTGATGAAGTTATATGGCAAGGGTACATCACGTTCTTTTCGTTGTGTTTGGGCGGCTGAAGAGGCTGGTCTTGATTACGAATATATCTCGGTAGAATTTGGCAGCGCGGGCGAGAAAGGCACGAACAGTGAAGATTATCGTTCCATGAATGTTCAAGGTAAGGTGCCGACGCTTGCTGACGGTTCTGTTTCTGGTGGCCCCTTGGTATTAACTGAAAGTGCTGCGATTGTTAATTATCTTGGCGCTGTATCTGATAAGAACTTATG
>NZ_LWGG01000324.1:0-818 GCF_001635365.1 Oleiphilus sp. HI0128
TAGATTCACAAAATAAGAGCGCACAACAACGAGTTCAATACTTAGAGCAAAGCCTCGAGCGACGTTTGAAAAACCTAGAAGCAGACAAACAACAACAAAGTCAGATACTGACTCAGCTCGATAGGCAAAGTTTATATAACACCGAGAAGCTAACAGAAATGGGTGCCAGCAGTCGTGCTGACTGGCTACTTGCTGAGGCCGAGTATTTATTACATCTCGCCAACCAAAGACTTCTTCTTGAGCGCGACTTAAAAAATGCTGAGGCAGTCATGATATCTGCCGATAAAGTGCTGGCCGAAATCAATGACCCAGGCTTACTCCCAGTTCGTGCAGCACTCAATCAAGAGATTCTTAGCTTACAACAGCTTTCTCACCTCGACCGTGAAGGTATGTTTATGCAACTCTCGGCTATCATTTCTTCTTTAGACGGCTTAAAAGAAAGCGCTTATTTAGACACGAGCAAGCCAGAGCCAGAACAAACACCAAGCCAGCGTTCATCACAAACTTCAGATCTTCCCGCATGGAAGCAAGCATGGCTGGAAGTATGGGGCGAGCTAAAGAAAGCAGTATTGATCCGGCGTTTGGATCACCCTGTCGCGCCTCTTATGGCGCCTGAGCAAAATTATTATCTGAAGCAGAATCTAAGACTGATGCTCGAACAAGCAAACCTTGCCTTACTAGAGCAAAACCAGGCTATTTTTACTCACAGCTTAAAACAAGCAAGCATTTGGCTAGAGAACTACTTTGATACTCAGGACAAACAAACGAAAACTCTGATTTCTAAACTCAAAAGTATGCAAACACTTCAAATAAGCTAC
>NZ_LWGG01000325.1:0-1747 GCF_001635365.1 Oleiphilus sp. HI0128
CATCGCAGCGAAATCAGCTGAAGCTCACCCTAAACTCCCCGGCACAATTTTCAGCGTTGCCGAAGAAGTTGAACAAGCTGGAGGACAAGCACTCGCCTTTAAAATGGATGTCCGAGAAGACGAGCAGGTTAAGGCGCTCATTGAGGCAAGTGTTGAAAAATTTGGCGGTATTGATGCGGTTATTAATAATGCTGGCGCAATCAAACTGATGAACTCTGAAATGCTGCCTTTGAAGCGTTTTGACCTAATGTATCAGATCAATACTCGCGCCGTACTGAGCTTATCAACGGCTGCGCTACCTTGGTTAAAGAAGTCTGAATGCGGCCATATTCTGAGCCTCTCACCACCCGTTAACCTCGACCCAAAATGGTTCCAGCATTATGGTCCTTATACCGTCACCAAGTATGGCATGTCGATGTTGACTATTGGGATGGCAGCCGAATACAAGCGCTACGGAATTGCAGTGAACTCCCTATGGCCACAAACATTAATCTCTACAGCTGCCATCGAATTTGAAGGTGGCGGAAAGTCGGCTCTTGAAAAAGGTCGTAAGCCCGCCATTATGGCCGATGCTGCCTACGAAATACTCACCACCCAAGATTGTGAGCTCAGTGGTGAAGTAATCATTGATGAAGACATCCTTCGCAAGAGAGGCGTGGATGATTTCGATCACTATCGCTACTCAGATGATCCAGATAAAAAACTGATGAACGATCTATTTGTCGATTAAATAAACAGAGAAACGATGAAAGGACTTGAGGAAGATCAATAAGTTGAGCTTCCTTTCATTTTTATCGATCTAGGGCGTCGCAAATCACAGTGGGAAAGTGGTAACATACATTGTAAGCATTTTCCAACGAGTTCTCTTCAGGCCTTTCATGAATACAATGAAAACCGAAAAAAGCCATGTTTTCAATGATAAGCGAGGCCAGGATCGTAGGCAGGATACTGCTCAAGCTCGAAAATATAAAAATAACCGCCGTAAAGCTGATCGCCGTAATATGGAGTTTAGTGAGCTGCCATGGTGGCTACAACGAAACTACGTTGATGTAAATATCACTCCAGTCCCCTCGAAAGCCAAGAAACTCAATAAAACCNAGCTCAAGTCTAGCCAAAAAGTCGGCTAAGCTTTCAAAAGTAGAGACATTGTAAACCTAATTTTCTTATACTAATTCGAAAATAGCGGAGACTGCTCAAATATTCTGTTACTCAAGCAGCCGTTTTCTATAAGCCTACTTAGATCAATTTCATCAATGCTGCTTTTGAAAAGTCCTGCAATTCATCCAAACGCTGTTCTTTCACTTTCAATACCCACTCAGGGTCTTGAAGTAGCGCACGGCCAACCGCGACCAGCTCAAATTCACCTTGGGCAACTCTGTCAGACAATTCAGCAATTCGGCTAGACGCCACTCCCGCCTTGTCAGACATCCCCAAGCTCGAGCCCTTCTCATCGATAAAACTACTATCTAGACCAACGCTACCAACGGTGATTACCGGCTTACCTGTCAACTCCTTAGTCCAACCAGCAAGATTCAAGTCAGAGTTATCGAACTCATTTTCCCAGAATCGGCGTGTTGAGCAGTGGAAAATATCGACTCCGGCTTCAGATAAAGGCTGTAGGAATTGTTTCAGTTCCTCTGGAGAGTTGGCCAACCGTGCCTCATAGTCTTGTTGCTTCCACTGAGAGAAACGTAAAATAATCGGAAAGTCCTCTCCGACCCGAGCTCTGACAGCCTGAATAAGCTCA
>NZ_LWGG01000326.1:0-894 GCF_001635365.1 Oleiphilus sp. HI0128
TCGCTAAGCTAACCCAGCTTTCCAAAGTATGTACAGGACTTGTTGTATAGGAAAGCGTTGCCTGAGCATGACCGCCGTTTGCTTTAACAGCTTTAAGCGCACGATCCAGGTTGCGAGGGTCGTTCATCGCGTCAAAAACACGGAATACCTCAACACCATTTTTTACAGCACGCTCTACGAACTTATCAACAACGTCATCAGCATAATGTCTATAACCTAACAGATTTTGACCTCGCAACAACATTTGCTGCGGAGTATTAGGCATGACTTTCTTCAATTCTCTGATACGATCCCATGGATCTTCACCAATAAATCGAATACAGGAGTCAAATGTAGCGCCACCCCAAGATTCAAGTGACCAATAGCCTACCTGATCTAGCTTTTCAGCAATTGGCAGCATATCGTCAATTCGCATACGCGTTGCTAATAAAGATTGATGTGCATCACGAAGTACGACATCAGTGATTCCGAGTTTTTTGTTCGAATCCGTCATTTTCTATCAAGCCTTCTGTTAAAGGTTCAAATTTTATTCACGCTCACTTCTTGTGGTCTGAGCGATATTTGTCTACTGCAGCAGAGAGTACTGCTAACAGTTGCGCATCATTAGATGCTTGAGTTACTGGCGATGCAGCTGGAGCTTTAGGCTCAGGTGCTGGCGCATATTTCAAAATCATTTTTGACATGAACGATGTAGCAAAAACTAAGATCGTCAAAAATACAAAAACGAATCCCATACCCACCAACATCAAGTTTATTGCTTCAGACATTAAATCAGTCATATTCTGACTACCTAATCAATTTGTTGTTGATAACAAGGAAATTATCCTAAAAACCACCCAAATGTAACACATGTTACTAGGCGAGCGTAATGTACCTTTTCTAGCGTTTGTAGGC
>NZ_LWGG01000327.1:0-434 GCF_001635365.1 Oleiphilus sp. HI0128
GCTTCGAACATACCGATGAAAATACCCTAACCAAGATATCTTAATCTGATCACTTTCTACCGTATCAAGTATTACTCCATGCCCGCGAAACTCCTTAAGAAGGGAGTTTCAAATTGGCCTAAAACGCTTTAGACTTGCACAAAATTTTTCTGCCGAGGCTCCTTATGAATCCCCATTATCCTAACTTGCTAGCCCCTCTCGATCTTGGTTTTACGACTCTAAAGAACCGCGTCATTATGGGTTCTATGCACACGGGCTTGGAAGACCGTTTTTATCATATCGATAAGCTGGCGGCTTTCTTTGCTGAAAGAGCTCGGGGTGGGGTGGGCCTGATGATTACGGGCGGTTTCTCTCCAAACCGCCGTGGTGAGCTTTTGCCTTTGGGCTCTAGAATGGATAATAAACTAACGGCTTTATTGCATCGTCGCGTTACC
>NZ_LWGG01000328.1:0-1262 GCF_001635365.1 Oleiphilus sp. HI0128
GAGTGGCAGCAAAAACACCCAGGTAAACCTTTCCCGGTTGCGGTGGCTTTAGGTGCTGATCCAGCAACAATACTCGGTGCAGTAACGCCCGTGCCCGATACCTTATCTGAATATGCCTTTGCTGGCTTGTTACGTGATAGTAAAACTGAAGTGACTAAAGCGGGCTTGAGTGACCTATCAGTGCCAGCGAGTGCAGAGATAGTATTGGAGGGCTTCATTTACCCTGATGAAGTCGCACCCGAAGGACCCTTCGGTGATCATACTGGTTATTACAATGAAGTGGATACCTTTCCGGTATTTACTGTCGAGCGTATTACTCATCGAAAAAATGCGATTTACCACAGTACTTATACTGGTCGGCCGCCTGATGAGCCTGCGATTCTCGGTTTAGCTTTGAATGAAGTCTTTGTACCGATTCTAAGAAAGCAGTTTCCTGAAATTGTCGATTTTTATTTGCCGCCGGAAGGATGCTCATATCGCCTGGCCGTTGTAACGATGAAGAAGCAATACCCAGGGCATGCTAAACGCGTGATGATGGGCGTGTGGTCCTTCCTTCGCCAGTTTATGTATACCAAGTTCGTAATTGTCTTGGATGATGACGTTAACGCACGAGAGTGGGAAGATGTGATTTGGGCAATTACGACACGTATGGATCCGGCAAGAGATATCACCTTGGTTGAAAACACACCGATAGACTATTTGGACTTCGCTTCGCCAGTATCGGGCTTAGGCTCCAAGATGGGTCTTGATGCAACCAATAAATGGCCGGGTGAAACAAACCGGGAATGGGGTGAACCAATTACCATGACTGACGAGATAAAGTCTCGAGTTGATGAAAGGTGGGACGACTTGGGCATCTTTGGTGGTGATCAGTCCAAGTGAACGTGCTCGAAATAGAGTCACGGGTTGAAGGCCAGCTTCGCACATACGAATTGGCTTTTGATGCGGGAGAGTCAGTATATGAAATTGCTGACAGATATGCCTTGAAGTTGCCCGTCAGTTGCCGCAACGGGGTTTGTGAGATATGCCGGGCCAAGCTCGTTTCTGGCGAAGTTGAATTCGGCCCCCGAAGGGAGCTGGTTCAGGGGCCACTACAGAAAGACTTGTTGCTGTGCCAGACTTGGCCAGTGAACTCAAGCAAAATTACAATAGATAATATCTATGGGCCAGGAGAATTGCCTGTGAAGAAAACGGTTTGCCGAGTAATCGCTGTCGAAGTGATTAGAGGGCATGTTTATAAAGTTGAGTTGCAGTTACCTGCG
>NZ_LWGG01000329.1:0-747 GCF_001635365.1 Oleiphilus sp. HI0128
AGCGGATCTAGAAGAAATTGAAGCGGTATTTATTGAGCTTCAGGAGCAGCTTGAGCAATCCTCTTTCGAGCTGGAAATGCGCGAATCTGACATGGAATCCTGGCAACTTCGGTGGGATCAATTTAACCAGGACTCTGCAAATGCTCAAAAAAGCGCAGAGCTTGAGCAAGCTAAGATCCAGCAAACAGAAGAACGAATTCAAGAGCTCGAAATACGGCATGAACGCCTATCTCACTCCTCTATTGATGTGCAGCGAAGTATTGAAGAGCTAGATCATGGTCAATGGGAAGAGGAGCAGTTGATAGTAGATGAAAAACTATTAAGCTCTCAGCAGGAAGTTGATGACATATTGCCTAAAATTGAGCAACAACAAGACAAGATTGAATCACTAAGCGATCAGAAGTCTATCTTGCATGCAAAGATATCGGAGCAGAAAGCTGTCCTCGCTTCGCTTGTAACACTTCAAGAATCTGTCTTGGGTGATGATTCTAGCGTTTCTGCGCAAAAGCGGCAGATGGGTATTGATCAGCTGCCATTGCTGATGAATGAGCTTAAGGTCACTTCAGGTTGGGAAATTGCTGTTCAGCAAGCGCTTCATGATTGGATGAACTCTTTGGTTTCCGACGGCGTAGCAACGGATCTTATTCTGAATTGCGAAACATCAACTCTGGAAGGTTCTGTTACCTTATTAGATAAGGATAAAAATGGATCAAACTCTAATGTTGTAGCAAAATCTGGATCACTTGC
>NZ_LWGG01000330.1:0-812 GCF_001635365.1 Oleiphilus sp. HI0128
AGGCTAGGAAGCCAGTAGTACTACTATAGAAACCCCGGCTTGTGCTGGGGTTTTTTTATTTGTGGGGCTAAGATAATAACTGTGAGATATCTTTTTATTGTTAACAGGGTTGTAGCTATAGATGGTTGAGAAAAAGCTAAGATTGCTAGATAAAGTTTTTTTATCTGTTCTTAATGGTGTGGAGCAGTTTGCTTTTTCGGAGAACTTTAATATCTCAAACTTGAGTTCATTCGATGAAATCTTTCAAGATGGCATCATGTCAGTTCGTCATTATCACCCATTAGAGGATGATGAGATTGAGATCGCGGGTGAGAAAATCAAGGTAGAGAAAAAGCGACACAAAACGCCCGTTATCTTGGTGCCGCCTTTAGCCGCAACATCAATGATATTTGATTTGATGCCGCATAGAAGTGTTGTTCGTTATTTTTTAGCGAATGGTTATGATGTTTACTTGGTTGATTGGGGAGATGTAACCGCAGATCATAAAAACCTGTCGCTGGAAAGCTATGTGCTAGAGTGGATGCCAATGATCATGGATGCTGTCATTACGCATTCTGATGAGGAGGAGGTGTCAATCTTTGCATACTGCATGGGTGGCTTGCTTTCTCTTATGTATCTGGCGGTTTCAGGTGATGAATCAGTCAAAAACCTGGTGACAGTCGCGAGTCCGATCGATATGCATCAGAGCGGCGCAGCAGGTAAGGTTTTGTCGGCAATATATAAGCCAGCGCACCTGGTTTCCAACGTGCTTAATTTTTCCTTACTTGATTTACCGACACGCTATTTTCATGTGCCTGGATGGACTTCATCGC
>NZ_LWGG01000331.1:0-14363 GCF_001635365.1 Oleiphilus sp. HI0128
TGAGACTGAATATTTAGAGGTTTTAGTTAGAAGAATATGAATTTACAGAATATTGATAAAACAACTTATCGAAAGCACCTTAACTGGGTGATTGCTGGAAGCATTGTTGCTTTATTGGCGATCGCGCTTAGCGTATCAACCCTACTGATTCATTTAGTTGGGGAACCTGGAGGTTCAAATTTCGTTCTGAATCTGGTGGGTGTAGTGTCTGCCGTAGCGCTTGTGCTAAATACTTTATACCGAAACCGGAATACGCCGTTTATGTCGGAAGTTTGGTATGTCTGGCAGCTTAAACAAGAGCTCAATGCAATTTACCGAAAATCAAAAGCCTTAAACCAAGCGTTGGAACAGAACAATCACCAAGCGTTTATCATCAAATATTATCACTTGAAAGCTTCTATTCAGGTATATGAGCTGGATGACAATACGCTCACTATCAATCAGCTAAAAACTGACTTACGCGAACTGGAAGAAAAAATACAAAGCTTGGGTTTGAGCGTGAGCATCGAAGATTATCAGTCAGATTTACTGAAGACGCTTTGAACGAAGGGGCGGTGGTCTCCAAATCTGTAGGCAGAGCCTTCCACGGCTCGCAGGCGGGTTAGCACGAGGTTGATCGTGCGAAAGTCAACGAGTCAGAGTAAATAACAACCCAACTAAAATTCGAATATCCAGCCCGAATAAATACCTTTTAACCTAAACAACCTAGTTTGCCCATTTTTGCCAAAGCCTTCTAAGTATTTGTTTTTTAGTCTGTAGTTTCGCCACAAGAAGGTGGCGTGTTGTAGCACTAAAGGAACAATAAGAAGTACCCAAAACAAACATAAAAACGGGGAAATTATGAAACCTAAATCTTTCTTTAATACTCATCCACTCAAGGTCATGACACTAGGCCTGACGCTTGCCTGTTCTGATATCGCATTAGCGGCTGGAGAGGAATTTCTAGACTATGGCCTGCACTGGGCTAGGGTGCAAAATGGCGCAGAGAATCAGGTCAAAGCAATTGAGGCTGATGGCACGATTAACGAAACCATTAGTAATTACTATGACGACTCGAAGCCAACGGTTATTTATTTCCATGGCTGGCAGAATGGCTCTTCGCAAGATGGCTATGACCGCGAAGACTTTACCTTCGCCAACAATGGCAACTCACTCTCGCATAAATCCTGGAAGCAAAGGGGTTGGAACGTTGGCGTATTTTACTGGAACCAGTTTGCCGATGAAGCTGAAGTCAAAGATGCAGAAGCCAAAATGTGGAGTGCTAATGGCCCAAAAGGTATGCGTTATCGGCTAGATGACGGTAGTTACAGCACGTCACAGGCACCGAACAAGTCGGTCGGTGAAATCGCTTTTGAGCAAATCACAGCAGTACTGGCTAACAATAACAAAAACCTGAGATTTGCAGGCCACTCTTTGGGGAACCAATTAGCTGTTTATGTGGCCAAGCAGATTAATGATGGGATTAATGAGGGCACTCTGTCTGATAATGTTATGCCCGACCGTATTGCACTGCTAGACCCCTTCTGGTCAAAAAATGGCAAAAGCTATCTTGGTGATGAAAACGGCGACGGCCAGAACGACTGGGTGGGCGAACGAACGCGTTGGTACATTTCCGATATGATAGCCGACCAGGATGTCGCAGTAGAATGGTATAAGTCATCGGCGATATATGACTTATGGATTGGCGACCAAAACACGCCGTTGGAGAGTATTGTTAACCTCAACCACTTGCGTTTTTGGTATCTGAATTCATGGGATATTGCCGGTAAACATGTTGAAGCACGTCACTGGTACTTCCAGTCAATGAATAATGCTGAGCCTGAAGAAGTAACGATTAACTGGTGGGGAAGACGCAAAGACACAGGGTACGATGCCGCCAGTGCCAGAACTTCAGATAACCGCATTAAGGTTATGATGGGGAATGATTATGAGTGGGATCAGGTAGAAGGTCGCTATACCGCAAAGCCTTCGGATGACCAGTTTGAAGTGAAGAACTACTAAAATAAGCTAAGACGTTAAAAGGCTGAATGAGGAGGCGTGCTTTCCTTATTCAGCTTTTAAAATTGCCCATGCTTGCCCTGACCTTTGGTAAACCCCTGTGCGCCGTCTAAGGCTCCTGATGCGGCAGCGACTTCCATGCCTCGGTAGAATTCATTCTTCATGGCTTCATCAAATGACTTGTCCCGGTGCTTAGCTGTCTCGAAGTACACTAACTGGCGAATGACTAGCCACCTTCCTTGTACTCAATCCTCCTAAACACATGATCAGTAAGGCTGAACTAATGGGTAGCCATGCCCAAAGATGCCATTGCACTTGATAGTCTAGGTCGAGTAAATAGCGATATAAGCTATAGCAGATTGCTTCAGTACCCAGCAGGGCCAGAATACCTGCCATGAGGCCTAACAAAGCGAATTCACTCCACTGATTAAGGCGAAGCTGCTTTCGGTTAGCGCCGAGTGTCCGTAAAATTGCACCTTGTAATATTCGCTCATCGATACTTGAATAAATGGTCGCCAGTAAGACCAACACACCGCCGATCAATACTAGGATAAGTAAGTACTCAACAGCGAGGCTGACTTGCTTGAGCAAACTTTGAATTTGCGTAAAGACCATACTCATGTCGAGTAAGGTAATGGTCGGGAACTCGCGGATGAGCTTAGTAAGTTTTGCCTCGCTGCCAGAAGGGACATGAAAACTGGTTAAGTAACTAAGCGGAAGGTCCTGGAGCGCTGCCTCAGATAGAATCATATAAAAGTTAGGACTAAGTGTTCCCCAATCGACACTGCGAATACTAGTAATGGTCACTGTGAAGCTTTGTCCGGCCACCTCGAAGCGAAGCGTGTCGTTAAGCTTTACACCTAATCTCCCTGCTAAACGCGATTCAATAGAAACTTGTTTGCTCGCCGCATCTGACTTTTTATCATTTATCCAAACACCTTCCAGTATTTTGTTTCCTTCGGGTAGTTGTTCACTCCATGTGAGCGCCAGATCTCTTTGAAGGGCCGGGTCTTCACTCAGTTTTTCATCATCATGAACATAGCGTTCGTTGATATGCGTTAATCGCCCTGGAACCATAGGAAAGAGCGGGTAGTTCTTGAAGCCGGTTTCTTCGAGTGCCGCTTTATAACTATCCGATTCATAGGCTTGTATATTCATAGCGAAGAAATTGGGCGCGTTCTCGGGTAAGCCGCGTTGCCAGTCATTTAGTAAATCATTTCTTACAACACTAATGACTAGCATGACCATCAATATCATCGCGAATGCCAAGATTTGAGTGCTGGCACTTTGATTGTTGCGCATGAGGTGTCGCCAGGCGAAACGCACATAAATATTGAAGCGTGCTGAAGGTGTGATTTTATCTAAAAGCTTAAGTATTCCTCGTAAACCAAATGAGAGCAGGATAAGGGTCACCAATCCGCCGACAATCACTGCGAGAGACATCTTTACATCGCCGGTAAACCATAAGCATAACGAGAGAATACATGCGAGCGCGATGCCGTAGATTAGTCTTCCGCTAATGCTCATCGGCTCAAGGTCACGGCGCAGGATTCTAAGTGGGGATACGCGACTTAGTTGAATCAGGTGAGGTAGCGCAAAGCCCAGTAGAGTAACCGGGGCCGTAATACTCGCAATAGCCCAAGCTGACCAAGGTGCGGTAGGCAAGTCATTGATAAATAGGATACTTAGCAAGGAAGAAAGTTGTTCCTGTATCAGGGTGCCAAGCATTAGGCCGATGAGCGTGGTGATGAAGGCGAGAATCAGTAACTGCAGACTAAAAAGCCACAGTACTTGCTGACGACTGGCGCCCAAGGTTCTTAACAGTGCGCTGGTATCGTAGTGGTGTTGGGCATAGTTTTGAGCGGCCATCGCAATGGCAATACCCGCAAGTAGAATCGCGAGAATGGCCGCTAAGGAAAGATAGCTACGTGCTTTATCGAGTGCCGCGGCAAGCGCCTGGTTGTTATCTGATAATGACTCCAGGCTTTGATTGTCACTGAGTAGAGGTTTCAGCCAGACCTTGTATTGGTCAATTGAGTTAAGCGAGCCCTTGAGTTGAGTCGTCTCGGTCTGAGCTTGTTTGTCTTGAAGGTCTGCAAGCAATAAGCGCCAAGTAACGCGACTCCCAGTCTGAATAAGCCCAGCTGCTTCGATGTCAGCCATATTCATCATCAGGCGTGGGGACAAACTATAGAAGTTTCCACCGCGATCACTTTCCTGGGTGATGAGTGCACCTATGGTGAAATTCTGTTTGCCCAGTTCCAGTGTGTCGCCTATTTTTGCATTGAGTAGCGTCAGTAAGCGAGACTCTAGCCATACACTACCAGGAGGTGGTCCTGTTGGGCTTTTCTCCCCGGGCTTGAAGGCACTCAAGCTAGTCATAACCTTACCTTTAAGAGGGTAATGATCATCGACGGCTTTAACGGCGGCCAAAGACATTTCATCCCCTACCACCACAACACTTGGGAACTCCAAGGTGGTACTGGTTGATAAACCGCTTTGTTGCGCACGTTCTTCGAACCCGGCCGGGATTTCTTGACTGGAGCGAATGCGCAGGTCGGCGCCAAGCAGCTCGGTAGACTTTGCCAACATGCCGGCTTCCATACGCGCACTGAATACACTGATAATGGTAGCGACGGTGACGGCTAGAATAAGAGAAAAGATGATTAAGGTGAGCTGCCCCGAACGGGTTTCTCGTCTGAGAAGAGACTGGGACAGACGAATAAGTTTGAGGAAACTGAGGCCTTGCGTGCTTGTATTCATCTTAAGCATTTAGCTCCTTTACCTGGCCATCGCTCATGCGTACGGTTCGGGCGCAGCGCTTAGCTAGTTGTTCGTCATGCGTTACGAGTACAAGGGTTGTTCCCAACTGAGAGTTCAAGGAAAAAAGCTGTTCTACAATTTGTTGCCCTGTATTACTGTCGAGATTGCCGGTAGGCTCGTCTGCAAACAATATTTTTGGCTCAGAAGAGAAGGCTCGAGCGATAGCAACACGTTGTTGTTCACCACCCGAAAGCTGTTTAGGGTAGTGATGGATTCGATGGCTCAGGCCAACCTTGTCCAGCCAGTCTAGTGTTTTCTCTTCAGTTTGGCGGGCGTTATACCTGCCAGACATTTCTATCGGCAGGCTGACATTTTCATAGGCCGTCAGGCCGGGAAGCAGCTGGAAGCTTTGAAAGACAAAGCCTACCCCCTTTGCTCTGACAGATGATCGTTGATCTTCATTTAACTGGTGTAACGCTTCGCCCAAGAGGTAGACTTCGCCTGATGAACTTTCATCAAGCCCGGCCATAATTCCTAGCATTGTTGATTTGCCGCTACCTGACGCGCCAACGATGGCGACAGATTCTCCTTGCTTGATTTCAAGTTGAATGCCTTGCAAGATATCAAGCTGTTCTGAACCGGTATTGACCGACTTACATACATTATTGAGTTTCAGTAGGAGATTTTCTTGAGTGCTATTTTCAGGCATATTCAATCACAAAATAGTTGTCTAAACAGAATGGGGTTTGCGATGCACATGCAGCTAGGTCGTTATTTTATTATTGGCTGCCTGCTTCTACTAAGCAGCTTAACGTATGCGGCGGAAATAGAAAAACCGTTACCGGTAAAAAATACTGTTCCAGTTCAAAAGGCTGCAAGCATTCTAGTGGTGGGTGACAGTATTAGCGCGGCCTTTGGTTTGGATAAGAGTAAGGGCTGGGTAGCGCTGATGCAGCGTGAGCTGGGCGATAACTATCGCGTGATCAATGCAAGTATCAGCGGTGATACCACTACCGGTGGCCGTTATCGTTTAGGTAAGGCCTTATCAACTCATCAGCCCGTTATCGTCATTATTGAACTTGGCGGAAACGATGGTTTACGAGGAACCCCGGTTAGGCAGATTCGTAATAACCTAGAAGCGATGGCAGTGATGTCACAAGAGGCTGGAGCCCAAGTAATATTGCTAGGCATGCAGATACCGCCTAACTATGGTGACCGTTATACCAAAGCCTTTGCGAATATATACTCAGACCTGGCATTGCAAATGGATCTATCCTTAGTTCCCTTCTTATTGGAAGGGGTTGCTGGTGTTGAAGGTATGATGCAAGACGATGGTATTCATCCGACGGAAAGCGCGCAACAAACGATGTTTGAGCACGTAGACAAAGTATTGGATACTTTGCTTTCAGCTAAATAAGTGTGGCAACAGGATGACTATTGAGTTCCGTTACGTCACCTCAATTGCTGAGGTGGGAGAGCAGGCCTGGAATTCCTTGGCAGGTGAGGGCTACCCCTTTGTGCGCTACCACTTTCTCGATGCCTTGGAAAAAACACAAGCGGTTGGTGGATGCTCAGGATGGTTGGTGCATCACCTCATGGCTTATCAGGGCGATACATTGGTCGCCGCTGTTCCTAGCTATGTTAAGCAGCATAGCTATGGTGAATACGTCTTTGACCATGCTTGGGCGAATGCTTACCATCAATATGGATTGGCTTATTATCCCAAGTTAGTTTCAGCCATTCCTTTCACCCCCATTACCGGTTCACGGATACTTATACGAGAGGGTATTGATCATAGCGCCGTGATTACGGCCTTGCATGACTTTGCTCCAAAGCATTGTCATGAGCAAGGCTACTCGGGTTGGCATCTGTTATTCCCTGGTTCAGAACTATCGACAGTCTTCAAGCCTCCGGTTCTTCAGCGTAAGGCTGTGCACTTTCAATGGACGAACGAGGGCTATCAGAGTTTTGATGACTTTCTCGCCTCTTTTAGCTCACGAAAACGAAAAAATCTTAAGAAAGAACGTGCAAGTATTTCCCAGCAAGGAATAGAAGTAGAGGTATGGGAAGGTAGGGAAATAAACGCTGAGCTTTGGCGTAGCTTTTATGACTTTTACCAAATCACCTATGCCAAACGTAGCGGTCATGGTGGCTATTTATCGCCATCATTTTTTGAGCGTATTGCTTCAGAGATGCCTGAGTATCTTGTGTTGATGATGGCAAAGCGAAATGGCGAGTACATTGCTGGTGCATTAAATTTTAAGGGCGATAATGCCTTGTACGGTCGTTATTGGGGCTGTATCGAAGAGGCTAATAATCTTCATTTCGAGCTTTGTTACTATCAAGGGATTGAATACTGTATCGCGAATGGCCTGGCTAGGTTTGACCCCGGAGTTCAGGGTGAACATAAAATCCAACGAGGCTTTCGTCCGACTTATACTTACTCAAACCACTGGCTGGCTGAAGAAGGGTTTCGAGAGCCCGTTGCGGAATTTATTAGCAAAGAAAATGAAATGCTCGAAGCTTATTATGAGGATGCGAGTACTTATTTGCCTTTCAAAAAACAGCAATAAGGCTCTGCTAGTTTGCACGGCTTTAATGTTCTCCAATCTTTTGAAACTGATCTAGCTCGTTGATAAGGTCTGGACTGGAAAGTGCCATTTCGAGACATAGGTACTTGTTTTGATTTTGGTCGGATGTACGCCAAAGTGTACCGGTTCGCGATTAGATGTTTACCCCCTAACGTTATGATATCCCACCGTTGTCATCCTCGCGCATGCGGGGATCCATTGTTTTTGACCCAAACCTTATTAATTCGATTACTACGACGGTTTCAAATGCTGCGTTCTATTCAAGACAATGGATTCCCGCCTGCGCGGGAATGACGGAGTTGTGGTGCGGGAAGGCACAGTGTGGAAGGGCCGAGAGTCCAACTTGCCGCCATTCCGCCCTCTCCTACTAACCTGTAATAGGCTAAAACCCAAGCAAGCACCAATGACCTCACTTCTCAAGCTTGGCGATATAATCATGAATCGCCAGTTGGGATTGAATCTTACGTTTGTTGCCCCGTGGTTTGTATTGGTTAGTTTGCTTGGCGTCGATGATTCGGGCTTTGGTGGTATCTGACCATTGAATCTCGAAGATATCCAGAATCTGCTTTTGAAGCTGTTTGTTGTAAACCGGGCAGCCTACTTCAACACGGTGGTCGATGTTGCGGGTCATCCAGTCTGCAGATGAGATATAAATCTCGTGCTCGCCCTGATTGGAGAATATCGATACACGCGGGTGCTCTAGAAAACGATCGACAATGCTAATAACTTTGATGTTGTCGCTCAAACCTTTAACTCCGGGTAAAAGGGTGCACATGCCACGAATAATAATGCGAATTTTTACGCCAGCCTGGCTTGCTTTGTAGAGGTGCCCAACGACTTCGTCATCGACCAGGTTATTGACCTTCAGCATGATTTCGGCAGTCAGGCCTTTCTCGGCGTGCTTTATCTCACGATCAATCAACTTGTGAACACGTGGCCGGAAATCATTTGGCGAGACGATAAGGTGTTTGAAGTGATAATGTTTATAGCTGAAGCGAATGAAGTTAAATACGTCTTCTACTTCGGCGGTAATTTCATCGTGGCAGGTAAATAAAGAGAAGTCGGTATAAATCCTTGCGGTCTTCTCGTGGAAGTTACCTGTGCCGATGTGAGCGTAGCGCTTATAGCCGTCACTTTCGTTGCGTCCAATTAAACAAAGCTTGGTGTGGCACTTCAATGCAGGCACACCAAAGTCTACTTTGATGCCCGCATCGGTCAGTACCTTCGCCCATTCTATATTTGCTTCTTCGTCAAAGCGGGCGCGCAGCTCAACCACGACGCGAACATTTTTACCATTCTTTGCCGCATTGATCAGGGCATCGATAATTCGGCTTTTTTTGGCGACGCGATAAATGCTGATACTGATATGTTCAACTTTAGGATCGTATGATGCCTGCCGTACGAACTCGGTGAAATGGTTGAACTTGTGATACGGGTAATAAAGTAAAATATCGCCTTCAGAAATCGCCTGGAAGCTGCTTTTGTGAGCGGCGAACTTCTTGCTTTCGATTCTCGGAAGCGGTGAATATTCTAAATAGTTGCGCCCGATATTAGGGAAACTGATGAAGTCTCTGAAGTTGTGATAGCGGCCACCCGGGATGACGGCGTCATAATTTGAGATGCCGATTTTATCAAGCAAGTAGTTCAGTGTGGATTTCGGCATTTCCCTGTCATAGACAAAGCGAACTGGCTCAGCTGTCATGCGTTGCTTAATGCTGAGTGACATCTGCTCTAGTAGAGATTGGTCAATATCTTCAGATAGCCCGTATTCCGCATCACGAGTCATCTTCATGGAATAGGCATGAATTTCATCAAACTTATAATTGCCTTTGAAGACGCTCTTCAGAGAGTAGCGAATAATATTATCAAGCATGATGATGCAGCGGCGCTTTTGCCCCTTGATTCTAGGTAGCTCAATGAAACGGCTCATATCGTCTGAGGGTACTTCAACCAAACTATATCTAGATTCGCCTTTGCGAATTAGTTCGACCGCAAGGTAGGTGATGTCATCATCCAATACCTGAGCAAGGTCGATTTTTCCCTCGCACATTATAGGGTTAATGTATTGCAGAACATTGTCTTTGAAATACTGATTAACCCATTCCCCTTGCTCTGGAGATAACTGTTGCTCGTTGATCAGAAAAATGTTGCGCCGGGCCAGGCATTTCAAAACGTGAATATAGATTTCGTCAAACCGTTCGCCTAGCTTGATGACTTTCTTTTGAATCTTCTTAAGTAATTCTCGATCTTCACTGGCATCTTCGCCTTGGTCTTTCTTAATAAAAATTTTTCGCTTTACGTCGGCGACACGAACACGGAAGAACTCATCCATATTATTGGAATATATACCGAGAAACCTGACCCGCTCGACAATCGGTACATTTGCATCAGCGGCTTCCTGTAGAACGCGCTCATTGAAGGACAGCCAACTCAGTTCTTTCTCTATAAAATCTTGCTTGTTCGTCATTTTGAAACTACTCGCATACAGCTTAATCAACCGGACTATTTAAATAGGACTTATGTGACAGTTTGATGACAATTTAAGTCCTGAGGTTCAAATACTTTGTATTTCCGGTTATGTAGGTCTAGGATAGATATTGACGTAGTGACGTCATTACGTCAATTAATGTTATTTACACAAAGAAAGGTGATTTACCATGTCTAAGAAAACAAAATCTATCAAGAAAGAGATCAAAGCGCGTAAAGCTAAAGTAGCCAAGCAGACTAAGAAAATCAGCAAGCTGAAAAAGGCGCTGAAGAAGGCTTAATGTGCCATCTTGAAGCTAATGTAGGGGCGCGATAATTCGCGCCTTTGCCTTTTATGGTGCTCGGCAATATGGATGAATGGATGTTACTATGCCGTTTATAGGGTAGTGAAACGACAAGGGGTCTCTTTATGAGTCGCAAGAGTACAGATAAGAAAACCGATGCAGTGTCGAAAGGTACGGCTAAGACTCCTCAGCTTGATCAAGTGCATGCATCCGAGAAAAAAGAGAAGGCTAAGAAAAATACCTCCCTACGTTTAGATAAGAAAACATTGAAAGCACTGAAGATTATTGCGATAGAGCAAGAAACGAGTATACAAAAGCTAATTGAGAGCTTGGTAAAGGACTATATTAAAGAACATGGCAAATTGGATTAGTTGAATCTGCCATGTTAGAAATTATAAAAATACCATTAGTGCACGTGATTTTAGTTGTTATGCTCTAAAAAAAACGTGTAACTTTTATACTGTTTAGTATTTATTGTTTAATTTGTTTGTAGTTTTAATAGGGGTGAAGCATGGGTAAAACGTCAAAGAAGATTGATAAGAAAGTTTCTCAGGTTAAAGAGCTGAGCAATGACTTGTTGAAAGATATCAACAAGAAAGTTACTTCAACTAAGAAAGATTTACAGAAGCAGGTTGATGATTTGACTGCACAAGTAAACGAGTTGCGTGAAGAGGCGACTAAGCCTGCAACAAAGTGGTTGAAGAAAATCGAGAAGCAGTATCAAAAGCAGCTAAATAAGCAGCAGAAAGAATTTGAAGAGCGTGCTGAAGCTTTGCTAGAGACTAAGAATAAGCTGGTTGGTCAACTTGAAGATGCATTAAGCAAGCTTCCTCTGGCGGATAAGATTATGCCAGCGCCAAAGACGCCTGCTAAAAAAGCCAAAGCAACTGTTAAGAAGGCGGCGACTACTGCTAAAGCAAAAGCGTCAACAGCAACTAAGAAAGCCACTGGTGCAGCTAAGTCTGGTATTTCTTCGATGAAAGGTGTTGGCCCTGCGACGGTTAAGAAATTGAATGCAGCGGGATTTAATAGCTTGGAAGATATCGTTAATGCACCTGCCGATAAGTTGGCTGAGTTCAAATCAGTACGCGGCTCAGACTCTTGGGTTGAGCAAGCTAAAGAATTGTTGAAGTAAGCGTTTCAAGCTTCAATAAAAAAGGCAGCGATTAAGCTGCCTTTTTTGTATCTGAAATTTCAGATTGATACTTTCTTTTCTGCTGTAGGCAGAGCCTTGCGCGGCTCGCTGGCGGGTTAGCACCATCGCTGCCTACATAAAAAGTAATGCTACAGCTTATAGACTAACGTGACAGACGTTTCACGATCAGTTTTATCAGCACCTGCTGGAACATCAGAACTATGCTTAATGGTGTAACCAACCTTCATTGACAAGGCTTCTTGCACCTGACTGGTTAAGGAGATACCAAAACGTGTCACAGTGTTACTGTCGCCGGCTTCTGTATTCAGGAACTGGTCAAGGCTAGATGTTTCATTGAATTTCCAAGAGAAGATCTCAGCTGCACGAATAATGCTATCTTCTTCGTTATTGCCATTGTTGTCTTCGATCACACGATAACCAGGCGCAAGCTCGAAATTCAATTCCATATTATCTTCTGCAATAGCTTTATAGCCTAAACCCAGTGCGATAGAGGTTTGATGGTCAAAACCGCTAAAGCGATCCTTTTCCCACGAGATGACGCCAAGCGCATAAGCTCTATCAGAGAGCTTTCGGTCAGACTGCGCTTCAGCAAAATATCTTTCTGCAGAACTTACGTCATTTGATGAGCTGTTAAGCGCCTCTAGTTGAAGTGTGTGCTTCCAATCAGTGTATTCAGTTGAAGCATTAAATTTGGCATTTAGTGTTTCTGTATCCGAGTTGCCGCTGGTCATCACAAAACCAAGTTCAGCCGTTGCATCCCAGTTAGGTTCAGAGACCTCTTCAGCGTTTACTGTGGCGCTTAGGCTTGTAGAGATGAGAGCAATTGCTGTGGCAAGTTTAAGGTGTTGCATAGTATTTCTTCCTTTCATAAAGCTTGGCTAAGATACGATTCAATTTTGGCCGTATCTTAGCGATTTACTAGAGTAATGTCTCTTGTTTATGCTACTTGATGCATATATACATCTTGTTGTGGGTAGGGGATTGAAATGCCGTGCGCATCAAATGCTTTCTTCACGCCTTCTTGCATATCAAAGAATACACCCCAGTAGTCGCTAGTGTTGACCCATAAGCGGACTGTAAAGTTAACCGAGCTGTCGGCAAGTTCTGCAACGACAAATACAGGAGCCGGGTCTTTGAGTACTCGGGCATCATGACTGGCGAGTGACTTCAGCAGAGACTTGGCCTGGTCAATATCGTCGCCATAGCCAATGCCAAAGCTCAGATCGACTCGGCGAGTAGTTTCTTTATTAATATTCA
Source organism: Oleiphilus sp. HI0128 (assembly GCF_001635365.1). NCBI lineage: Bacteria > Pseudomonadati > Pseudomonadota > Gammaproteobacteria > Oceanospirillales > Oleiphilaceae > Oleiphilus > Oleiphilus sp. HI0128. The sequence goes on from NZ_LWGG01000331.1 coordinate 12,537, forward strand.
CCATGCTGCTGCTCGAAAGAGAGCCATTTGGAATGATGACGACTCGGTTGTCGCCCGTCTTTAGAATGGTGTTGAAAATCTGAATTTCAGATACGCTTCCGATGTAGCCCTGAGCTTCAATCAGGTCTCCTACCTTGAAAGGCTTGAATAGCAGAATGACAACGCCTCCGGCGAAGTTGGCTAGGCTTCCTTGAAGAGCTAGGCCAACAGCTAAGCCGGCAGCACCGAGTACTGCCACAAATGATGTTGTCTCGATGCCGACCATCGAGGCAACTGAAATCAACAAGACTACTTTCAGAATAACTGAAAGAATGCTGCAGACGAATTGACCAAGCGTCGCATCGACCTTGCTTGTGAGATTGTTGTTAAGAGTGCGTATGAAGCGATTGATGACCCATAGGCCGATGATGAGCGTAACGATCGCTAAGACCAGTTTGGGGCCGTAACTTAAGCTGAGTGTGTAGGCTGTCTGTAACAGCTCTTGAATCTGATCGCTGCTTTGATTGATATCTTCCATTTAAGCTTCCTTGATTAAGTAAAAAAGTGAGTTTGAAATTTAAATTCAGAAGCATAGACAGAAGCAAAAGAGAAAAAGTCACAAAGAAAGTTTATTTATATTTCATTGATCTGAGTGCGTGTGTGTTATTGGGAATTGATCTATGATTCTTTGTTCCGGTGTCCCGTATTCGCCAACATTCATCATTATTGCCGAGGATTAAAATGAAAGACGATACCATCGCAATTCATCACGGATATGAAACAGACCCTACAACCAAGTCCGTAGCAACACCTATTTACCAGACAGTCGCATACGAGTTTGATAATGCTCAACATGGTGCTGACTTATTTGACCTGGCTGTACCGGGTAATATCTACACGCGAATAATGAACCCCACTAACGATGTGCTTGAAAAAAGAGTAGCGGAGTTAGAAAAAGGTATTGCGGCCTTGGCTGTGAGTGCTGGCAGTGCTGCCATTCATTACGCGATTATAACGATCGCCAGCAAGGGCAAGAATATTGTTTCAGTACCTCAGCTCTATGGCGGTACTTATACACTTTTCAAGCATATGCTGCCGAGCCAGGGAATTGATGTACGTTTCGCTGAAGATGATAAGCCTGAGTCCTTAGCAAAGCTGATTGATGAAAATACCGCAGCCGTTTATTGCGAGAGTATTGGTAACCCCGCGGGTAATGTTATCGATCTGGAAGGCATGGCGAAGATTGCGCATGATAAGGGGGTGCCGCTTATCGTTGATAATACAGTTGCCACGCCAGCTTTATGTAAGCCTATTGAGTATGGGGCAGATATTGTTGTTCATTCGCTTACCAAGTATATGGGTGGGCATGGTAATTCGTTAGGCGGGATTGTCGTTGACTCAGGAAACTTCCCCTGGGCGGAGCATGCTGAACGATTCCCTATGTTGAACGAGCCAGAACCTGCTTACCATGGCGTGATCTATACCGAGGCAATGGGGCCAGCAGCTTTTATTGGACGATGCCGGACAGTTCCTTTGCGTAATACCGGGGCGGCCTTATCACCTATGAATGCCTTTTTATTGCTTCAGGGAATTGAAACGCTAGGTCTTCGTATGGAACGTCATTGTGAAAACGCAATAAAAGTGGCCGAATTTCTAGAAGGGCACGATCTAGTTGAGTGGGTTGGTTATGGTGGCTTGCCCTCAGATGAGAACCATGAGCTAGCCAAAAAATATATGAAAGGTACACCGTCGGCCATTATGACCTTTGGAATTAAAGGTGGTTTAGAGGCAGGTACGCGTTTCTATGATGCCTTGGCACTGTTTAAGCGTTTGGTAAATATTGGTGAT